>HF994185.1:0-9603 GCA_000436915.1 Prevotella sp. CAG:1092
CAAATCTGCTCATTCCCAACTGTTTACGTTCCAACCTCTCTTATTCTCCTTTGGCTGCTTTAGAGCTTTATGTTAAAAATCCTAAAGAAAAGGATGAAACAAAAAAACAACATTCTCATTATAAGCGACATGTGTGGATATGGCAAGGTGTCGGCGGCTGTACAAATGCCTATTCTCTCGTATATGGGTCACGACGTTTACAACTTGCCAACAATGCTCATTAGCAACACCTTTCCATATGGCAAATATGCAATACTTGAGAGCACCTCATATATAGAAGAGGCGCTACAGAAATGGAACGAGCTTGGCATTCATTTCGATGCTATAACAACAGGATTTATGGTATCTGAACATCAAGCACAGATAGTAGCAGCTTATTGCAGACAACAAGCGGAAAAGAGAACCGACATTTTTGTAGACCCAGTGATGGGCGACTATGGCAGACTGTATGGTGGTGCAAACGAGGGTACAATAAGATGTATGCAGGAGATGCTGAGCGTGGCTCACTTGTGTTTTCCTAACTATACCGAAGCTTGCCTACTTACGGGGGCTGATTATAAGCAAGAAGGTATTAGCCAAAAAGAGGCTTACGAGCTGGTAGACAAACTGAGAGCTATAGGTTCGCACTCAATATTAATAACATCATGTGTGGTTGAAGGCAATCATGCCGTGGTAGGTTACAACCATAGCACAGAAGAATATTTCTGTTTAAACTACGAAGAAATTCCTGTGCAATTCCCTGGTACGGGCGACATTTTCTCAAGCATCATCGAAGGCAGACTTATGGATGGTGACAACCTAAAACATGCCACACGAGTAGCTATGGACACCCTGCGCCATTGGATAGATATCAATAAAGACGACGAAGACATAAATCGCGGAATACCTATCGAGCGACATCTTGCTGATTTATAAATATATCACTTTTGCATCAAATGAAAAAGATTGTTCTTGCATTCGACTCTTTCAAGGGCTGCATGTCGGCAGAAGAAGCTTGCAATGCAGCAGCAATTGGTGTGCATTCAACTCTGCCAGGAGTAGAAGTAGTGGCTCTACCTATGAGCGATGGTGGCGAAGGCTTGGTGGAATGTGTTAGAAAGATGATACCTACTACGCCAAGAAGCATTATGGTTGTAGGCCCAATGAGTAAGAAGGTAGAGGCTACATATGCCATAGCCACAGATGGATATACTGCATATATGGAAATGGCGGCAGCAAGCGGACTTACTCTTGTGGCAGAAAATGAACGTAAACCTATGATGGCAACAACATATGGTGTGGGTGAGATGATTGCAGACGCTATACAACAAGGATGCAAGAAGATAGTTATTGGAATTGGCGGTAGCGCAACATGCGATGGTGGCAAAGGTATGGTTGAGGCTTTGCGAAATTGTGGACTGCTTAGTTCAGATGCCATTAAAGACATAAAAATTGTAGTGGCATGTGATGTAGACAATCCGCTATATGGTAAGAATGGTGCTGCTTATATCTTTGCTCCTCAAAAGGGTGCAACCAAAGAGGAAGTAGAATTGCTTGACAAGAGACTCCGCAGCTTTGCCCACGATACTGAACTATTAGGTATAGCAACTCCGGCTACTGCCCTACTGCCAGGAACTGGTGCTGCTGGAGGCTTAGGTTATGCCCTATTAGCATATCTGAAAGCAGAACTAAAAGCAGGCATAGAGATAATGCTTGATATTGCCAACTTCGACAATACTATTATGGATGGCGACATTGTGGTGACAGGAGAAGGCAAATCAGACCACCAAACGATGATGGGAAAAGTGGCACATGGTGTGATGAAGAGGTGTCGTAAAGCCAACAAGCCAATATGGTTGCTTTCTGGAGCCATCGATGATGAAGAAGGAATGTTATCTAAGAACTTCGACTTGGTGAAGAGTATCAACGATGGCAACTCTCGCCCTTTGCCGATATTAATGCAAAAAGAAACGGCAATGAAGAATATGGAGAAAACAATTAGCGACCTTTGCCTACACCTTAATATATAATATATAGTCTTCATTATATAATATACAGTCTTCTTACACCTTATTATATATAGGACAACATTTAATAATTATACAACAACTAAATTTCTAAAGCAATATGGACATCAAGAAAATTATAAACCCTTGGACTGGCGTTGAGGGTTACAACTGCATAGGATGCTCACCCGACAATCCTATTGGACTTCACCTATGTTTCTACGAAGATGGCGATGACATTGTGAGCCGTTGGAAGCCAACAGCCAACTATCAAGGATGGCTCAATACCCTACATGGTGGCATACAAGCACTATTGCTTGACGAGATATGTGGATGGGTGGTAACAAGAAAACTGCAAACTGCGGGTGTGACATCAAAGATGGAAACACACTATAAGCGACCAGTTTCAACAAACGATAAGGAAATAACAATCCGTGCACATATCCGTGAGCAAAAACGCAACATCATAATCATTGATGCTACCCTCGCCGACTCTAATGGCAACATCTGCACTGAAGCCACATGCACATACTTTGCTTTCTCTCGCGAAAAGGCAGAAAAAGACATGCATTTTAGACCTTGCGAATTAGAAAGTGAAAAATAAAGAATGATGAAAAAACAATAGCTATATAAAAAAGGAAACCCCAGCACGCAGTATCACTACTCTTGCTGGGGACCTTTTAACCTTTAAAAAACTAACCTTAAACCTATTGAAACTGTTATTTCTTTGTTAATACGATTTCTATTTTAATTGCATCATTATTTCGAAATGTATGATTATATGATATTCATTTCATCTCTTTTTTAATGACCTTTGTTTCATATGTGCTGCAAAGATAGAAAAAAATATTGAACATAACAAGAAATCTAAATAAATTTTATATTTTTTGCATTTTTAAGTACTGAGAAGTCTTCAAAGATGTATCATTTGGGACTAAAAAGTAAGATTGGCACGCTATTTGTAACTTAAAAAACAAAACATACATATATAAATAACTTTCTAAAAATACAAATAAACAACTATGAAGAAAGGTAATATTGGGGTTACTACAGAAAACATCTTCCCCGTTATCAAAAAGTTCCTCTATTCAGATCATGAAATATTCTTGCGTGAAATGGTTTCTAATGCCGTTGACGCAACTCAGAAACTTAAAACTCTCGCAGCTCAGGGCGACTTCAAAGGCGAAATGGGCGACATCACAGTTCATGTGGCTGTAGATAGCGAAAAGGGCACTTTGACCATCAGCGACCGTGGTATTGGTATGACTGCTGAAGAGATTGATAAATACATCAACCAAATAGCATTCTCAGGAGTAAACGACTTCCTCGATAAATATAAGGATACAGCGAACTCTATTATCGGTCACTTCGGCCTTGGCTTCTACTCTGCTTTCATGGTTAGCAAGAAGGTGGAAATAGTTACTAAGAGCTATAAAGAAGGTGCTACAGCCGTGAAGTGGAGCTGCGATGGTAGTCCTGAATTTGAACTCGAAGAGACAGAGAAGGTAGACAGAGGTTCTGATATAATCCTTTACATCGACGACGACTGCAAGGAGTTTTTGGAAAAAGCTCGCATAGAATCTTTGTTGAACAAATATTGCAAGTTCTTGCCTGTGCCTGTAGCCTTTGGCAAAAAGACAGAATGGAAGGATGGTAAGCAGGTAGACACAGAGGAAGACAACGTGATAAACAACGTGGAACCTCTTTGGACAAAGACTCCTAGTTCGCTCAAAGATGAAGACTACAAGAGTTTCTACCGCACACTATACCCTATGCAGGATGAACCATTATTCTGGATTCACCTCAACGTAGACTATCCATTCAACCTCACAGGTATTCTCTACTTTCCACGAATCAAGAATAATATCGACTTGCAGCGCAACAAGATTCAGCTGTATTGCAATCAAGTATTCGTTACCGACCAGGTAGAAGGAATCGTGCCAGACTTCCTCACTCTGCTCCATGGAGTTATCGATTCTCCAGATATTCCATTGAACGTTAGCCGTAGCTACTTGCAGAGCGACAGCAATGTGAAGAAGATTTCTACATATATCACTAAGAAGGTGGCAGACCGCTTGGCAAGTCTCTTCAAGGAAGATCGTAAGGCTTACGAAGAGAAATGGGACAACCTAAAGATATTCATCAACTACGGAATGTTGTCGCAGGAAGACTTCTACGATCGTGCAAAGGATTTTGCATTGCTCAAGGATACTGAAGGCAAACACTTTACATTTGAGGAGTATAAGACTTTGATTAAGGATAACCAGACCGACAAGGAAGGTAACCTCGTATACCTCTATGCAAACAACGCAGAGGAGCAATATTCTTACATTGAGAGTGCAAAGGCTAAGGGATATAGTGTATTGCTATTTGATGGTCAGTTGGATGCTCCAATGGTGTCAATGCTTGAACAGAAGTTTGAGAAGTCGCGCTTCACACGTGTAGACAGCGACATCATCGATCGCTTGATAGTTAAGGAGGATGTAAAGAAGGACGAATTGTCAGTAGAAGAGCGTGACAATATGACACAGGTATTCTCATCTCAGATGCCAAAGCTTGAGCATGCAGAATTTATGGTCAATGTCGAGGCTTTGGGCGAAAATGCTCAACCTGTAGTGATTACTCAGAACGAGTATATGCGTCGTATGAAGGAGATGAGCCAATTCCAGCCAGGAATGAGTTTCTATCAGCAGATGCCAGATAGCTACAACTTGGTATTGAACAGCGAGCATCCATTAATCAAGAAGGTTTTGGAAGACACTAAAGTTGCTTGTGGCGAAACTCTCGTTCCTATCGATGCCGAGATAAAGTCGCTCGAAGCTAAGCAGTCTGCACTTAAGCAACTTCTCGACAAGAAGAAACCAGAAGAGCTTACTCAGGAAGAGAAAGACGAGCGTCAGAACACCGAGAAGGCTATCAGCGAACAGAAAGAAAAGAGAAACTCTATCATCGCTGGCTACGCTAAGGACAACAAGATTGTTCATCAGCTCATTGACCTTGCATTGCTTCAGAATGGTATGCTGAAAGGTGCTGCTTTGAACGAATTCTTGAAGAGAAGTGTTGACATCATCGGCAAATAATGGTAAGAAGTGGTGGCATTAGTATTAAATAATGGCGAAAACAAGTGCTATTATTGATGATTAATGGCGAAAATACTATAATTCTATAAAAAAGTAGCGATAAAATTTGGTCAATTCAAGTTTTATCGCTACCTTTGCAACCGCAAATAAGAAAACGGCTTCGTAGCTCAACTGAATAGAGCATCTGACTACGGATCAGAAGGTTACAGGTTTGAATCCTGTCGGAGTCACAAAAAAAAGCATTCTTCGGAATGCTTTTTTTGTTTTATACACTTGTATGAAAATCCATAAAAAATGCCAATAATTAATAAAAGAAGACTTCCGACTTCACCTGTGTAAAGTCGCCTTGTTTCAAATCTTCCTTATCTATAAGAAAATACATTGTTCCACAATCAAAGAAACGAAGGTTCCAACGCTCATCTTCCTGAATTGACAACAGAGAAATGTGGTTTGAATATTTTTCACGAACTTCATCTTCGAAAGGTTCTGAAAGGAATTCATGACAAAACTCAGCATCAGAAGTATTGAAACAGATAGCTTCAGCCTTGCGGAATATTGATTCTTCAGTACCCTCCCAAGTAATATCATATGGTTCAAGGTCTGACTCCTGGTCTATATACATTACCCTAATCATATCGCCACTATAGTTATGAAGCGGCATTACGAGTGGAGCATCTTCGCCTAAAAAATAATCGATATCAGCAAAGAAATACAACATACCTGTATGAGGCAAAAGATTATCTGTATCAATATCTGCTATATCGCGCAAGCGAATTTGGCAGATAAAGGTCAGCGGCTGCGGATATTCCTCGCCATCTTCATCTATATAGGTGGTATAGGGGAATGGTACAGATGCTGGCAAGTCGGGTGCTCCCCACCATTTGCTTTTACCGAGCAATGGTTCGTCAGTATTAACTGTTGTAATTTTAATTGGATTCATATGAATTCACATTAATAGAATAAGCTTAGTTTATGGCACTAAATCGAATACACCTGTAGGCACCTTGCGTTTAAGAACATCTACCTGGAAATCTACGCCTGCCAAGATTCCATAGCTTGCCAACACCTGCTCTACAGTCTTCTTTGCTAGCTCAGGATGATTGTTCTCGTCGCTGAGATGACAAAGCCATACATGCTTAAGTCGAGGAGAAGCATTTTCGGCAATAGCAATACCACAATCTCGATTGCTTAGATGCCCACGAGGACCGAGAATTCTATCCTGAAGATGCTGAGGATAATTACCATTGCGCAACATCTCAGTGTCGTGATTAGCTTCAATGACAAGATAGTCGGCAGCTGAAATAAAAGGCTTCATCTCGTCGGTGACAATACCAACATCGGTCATCAAGCAAAAGGTTACTCCCTCTGCTTCTATCTTATAGCCCACATTATCAAAACTATCGTGAGGAACTTCGAAAGGAGTTATCTTAAAGTCACCAAGAGTAAACTCCTCATTCTTTTCGATAACCACGGCAAGACTGCCTGCAATCTTGTTTTTCACACACCAGTTGCCGCTAATACCAGCATGCACTCTCCGTGTGGTATAGACACGCAGTTGGTTATCTTTGCTAAGACTACCAACAGATTTTACATGATCGGCATGGTCGTGGGTGATAAGAATATTATTGATTCTGGAAACAGAAAGTCCATAGTCGCGTAAGTGCTTTTTCAGAGCTCTAACACCTATGCCTGCATCAATTAGCAAAACATCGCTATCGGTATAAAGCAAATAGCAATTACCGCTACTTCCACTTCCCATTGATATAAAATGTAGCATTTGAAGGTTTTGTTTTGTACAAAATTACACAAAAGGTTTGAGATTACAAAATTATTTCGCTACCTTTGTTGAAAAATAATACAAATAGTATGAAAATCAATATAGCCACCACCCTATTGCTATTAGCTTCATTCATATTCTCGGGATGCAAAGAAGGAACAGCCGAAGATATGATTGAAGAAAATCTAACTACCTATGCTACAGCATATTTTAATTGGGATTTTCCTTCTGCCAAAGGTTTTGCTACAACAGATACAAAAAAATGGCTTACACTTTTGGCATCTCAAGTGACAGAAAAAGATATTTCTGCTATAAAAGATAAAGAAGAGCCAGCAAAAGTGGAAATTGAAGATATCGAACTATATAATAATGATGAGACTGCCAAAACGACTATCGTTGTAAGCAACTTCCTATGCATGGATAGTATTGGCAAGACTCCGAGATGTTGCGAAGAAGAAAAATACGAAGTTAGTGCCGTAAAGAAGAAAGAAGAATGGAAGTTTGGTAAACCACAGAAAGTGAAATAAACAATAATGATTTATTAGTCTATATCATCAAAGAGTGATAACGACTGGTCTACATAAGAAGAAGATTCTGCATCTTGCTGGTCATCGAACAACTCTGCCACAGAGAAGTCAAGCATTGTTTGACGATAGCCAGACCAACCTTCATTAAGGACATACACTCCCCTAACGCCATTGCGTTTCACTATTCCATCAGACAATTTCGACTGCTTGGAAAGATATTGCGCAAAGTCGTTATACATCTTTTCGAAATCAGGTGTTTCAAAAAGACTTGCATTGGAATTATATACATGTTTGACAATTTTCATTAGCGAGAGTCCATTTTCGCCCGCTTCTGCCAACACATGTAGCAGTTCGTTTTTGTAGTCCAAGAGTAAACAATATGTGGCTTACTGAAAAAGCCCGGATTATTAGATAATAAAAGAAAAAAGAGCCGCAACCAATCTTTAACGATAGTTGCGGCTCTTTGATGTAGTATTAAGTATTATGCGAGAACAACGTTACCGTTGTCACCCTTAACTTTTCCTTCTTTCAAAAGCCAACCAATACCGAGGAGAACCTCTACCTCAGTCTTAGCTGTAGCCTTTGCCAATTCTGCAACAGAGAGAGCCTTGCCAGCTGCTGAAAGAGCCTGATAAACGTCACCTGCACGGAAACCTGCATTATCAGCGTCAACCAAAATAACCTTTGTTGCACACTTCTTAGTAGCTGTTGCCTTCTTTGTTGTCTTAGCAGCTGTTGCCTTTGTTGCTGCTGCCTTTGTTGTAGCTTTCTTTTCTGCCATAATCTTGATATATATTAAACCTATGAGCTTAGCCCATTTCGCAAACGATTATAAATCGTATGCAAAGGTAAGATTTTTTTCTTAAATTATATATCTATCTGTATAGAAATATAACTTAAAAATGGCATAAACCGCTGACTTCCATGTATTTCTTGACATAAGTCAAGCAAAATACTATTACAACTTCAAATCGACTTTGATCTGAAGCTCGTCAAGCTGCTTATCGTCGATAGCTGAAGGTGCATCGAGCATAACATCGCGTCCGCTATTATTCTTAGGGAATGCAATACAGTCACGAATGCTGTCGAGACCAGCCATGATGCTAACGAAACGATCCAAGCCGAATGCCAAACCTGCGTGAGGAGGTGCTCCATACTTGAAGGCATCCATCAAGAAGCCAAACTGTGCCTGAGCACGCTCTGGAGTGAAGCCGAGTACCTCGAACATCTTCTCCTGTAGTTTTGTATCGTGAATACGAAGGCTACCGCCACCAACTTCGATACCATTACATACAAAGTCGTAAGCCTTAGCTCTAACCTTCTCTGGATGAGAGTCGAGCAAAGGAATATCATCAGGGTTAGGCATGGTGAATGGGTGGTGAGTAGACATCAAGCGCTGTTCCTCTTCGCTCCACTCAAACAATGGGAAGTCAACAATCCACAAGCACTTAAAGACATTCTTGTCGCGAAGACCAAGACGGTCGCCCATCTCAAGACGAAGGGCACAGAGCTGTACGCGAGTCTTATTAATTTGGTCGCCACTAAGAATCAATACGAGGTCGCCATCCTTGGCACCCATAGCGTCTTTAACCTGAAGCAACTGCTCCTCAGTATAGAATTTATCGATAGAACTCTTGATAGTTCCATCTGTATTGTATTTAATATATACCAAACCCTTAGCTCCCACCTGTGGACGCTTAACAAAGTCGGTAAGCTCATTGAGCTGCTTACGACTGTAGTCAGCACAACCAGGAACGCAGATACCACCAATATAAGCAGCCTCGTCGAATACACTGAATGAACCAGTACCCTTAAGGAGATCCATCAATTCAACGAATTCCATTCCGAAACGCAAGTCAGGCTTATCGCTACCGAAACGACGCATAGCCTCGTGCCATGTCATCTGCTCAAGCTTAGGAATCTCTACGCCACGGATTTCACGGAACAGATGGCGAGCCATCTCTTCAAAGATATTGATAACATCATCCTGATCAACGAAGCTCATTTCGCAGTCAATCTGAGTAAACTCAGGCTGACGGTCAGCTCTGAGATCTTCATCGCGGAAGCACTTAGCAATCTGGAAATAGCGGTCAAAACCTGCAACCATAAGCAACTGCTTCAAAGTCTGAGGGCTCTGAGGAAGAGCATAGAACTGTCCAGGATTCATACGTGAAGGAACCACGAAGTCGCGTGCGCCCTCTGGAGTAGAACCAATAAGGATAGGAGTTTCTACC
>HF994185.1:9617-12234 GCA_000436915.1 Prevotella sp. CAG:1092
AGGAGTTTCTACCTCGATAAAGTTTTGAGTATCGAGGAAATTACGAATGAGGATTGTCATGCGGTGGCGAAGCTCAAGATTGCTACGCACAGCAGGACGACGAAGATCGAGATAACGATATTTCATACGGATATCGTCACCACCATCAGTGTCATCTTCTATTTTAAAAGGAGGAGTGAGACTAGTGCTAAGCACATTAAGCTGCTTCGCCAAAATCTCGATATCACCAGTATCCATCTTTGGATTCTTGCTTTGGCGCTCACCAACGGTTCCTATTACCTGAATGCAGAATTCACGACCAAGTTTGTTGGCCTTTTCGCACAACGATGCATCTTCTGCCTCGTTGAAAACAAGCTGGGTAATACCATAGCGGTCACGAAGATCAACGAAGGTCATACCTCCCATCTTTCTAACACGCTGTACCCATCCGGCAAGTGTTACTTCCTTGCCAGCATCAGAGAGTCTCAACTCTCCACAAGTATTGCTTCTGTACATATTTTATATATGTTATGATTTGATTTTAGTGCAAAATTACAATAATTATTCGAAAGCAAGAAAAAAAAGACAACTAAACTATAGATTACAAGGTTTATTTATTAACTTTGTCGAAGAAAACTAAAACTTATCATTTATTACGACATGAAAAAAATCTTATCTCTTGCTTCATTCATCCTCTTTTCTATGGGAATGAATGCGCAATCATGCCAGCAGGTTCTGGAATCAGCACAAAAAGCCAACAACTATTTTATGGCAAAGTATGACGATCCTACAAAAGCTACTTTTGTGAAGAAGATACGTCCTAGTTCGCTTTGGACAAGAGCGGTGTACTATGAAGGATTGATGGATCTCTATTCTATCGACAACAACCAAGCTTATATCGACTATGCACTACGTTGGGCAGATTTCCACCAATGGACTCCACGCAATGGCGTAAAGACTACTGATGCCGACGACCAATGCTGCGGCCAAACTTATTATCTACTATTGCCACACACCAGCAAGAAAGATGCAATGGACAAAGTGATTAAAAACTTAGACAACCAAATTGCTTCAGGCAGACACGACTATTGGACATGGATTGACGCTATACAAATGGCAATGCCTCTCTACGCTATGGCTTATAAGCATACTGGAGATAGAAAATATCTCGACTATGCTATGGAGTCATATAGATGGAGTCGTAATGTTTGTGGTGGAGGATTGTACAATACCAAGAGAGGATTTTGGTGGAGAGATAAAGACTATGTACCACCTTATAAGGAGCAGGATGGCAACGACTGCTATTGGAGCCGCGGCGATGGTTGGGTTTATGCTGCACTCGTACGTGTGATGGATATCATCGGAAAGAAAGATAAATACTACAAGGAACTAAAGAAGGACTTCTTGCTAATGAGCCAAGCTTTCGCTTCATGCCAACGCGAGGACGGTTTTTGGAATGTTAGCCTTGTATCTCCTGCAACATATGGTGGCAAAGAGGCAACAGGAACATCGCTATTCTTATATGGTATGTCTTGGGGATTGAGAAACGGATTGCTGAAAGACAAGATATATCGTCCAATAGTAGATAAAGCATGGAAAGCTTTGGAAACAGAAAGTGTGCATGCTGATGGTTTCTTAGGATATGTACAGGGTACAGGAAAAGACCCTTCAGCCGGTCAGCCTGTGACATACACCAGCGTTCCAGACTTTGAAGACTATGGTACAGGATGCTTCTTGCTTGGAACTGCAGAATATTACAGACTTTTAAAGAAATAAGGTCGCTTATATATATAATAAAGGTATATCGGTTAAATTTTCTAAAACCAGAGGTGATAATCGCACGATGTTATAAACTTTTTATAACTTTGCACGTCAAATAGGTAAAACTATTAGATTAAAACTTAGAAAAATGAAAAAGATTGTAACTATCGCCATACTGCTCATTTCATGTTTTACAATGGCAATGGCACAACAGAGCGAAGCAAAGATTAAGTTCGATAAAGTTTCGCACGACTTCGGAACATTCTCTGAGAATGCACCAGTACAAGAATGTGTGTTTAGTTTCATCAATGAAGGAAGTGCTCCGCTGATTATCAATCAAGCTTTTGCAAGTTGCGGTTGTACAATACCAGCCTACACCAAGGCTCCTGTAATGCCAGGAAAAAAGGGACAGATTAAAATCACCTATAATGGTAAGGGTAAGTTCCCTGGTCACTTCAAGAAGACTATCACCGTTCGTACAAACGGAAATCCAGAAATGACACGCTTGTATGTTGAAGGTGTTATGAAAGAAGATACAACTGATAATAAATAACAGGAAAACAACCTTAAACAAGAACTTTCAATCGGAGGGACATGTACCAATCATGGTGCATGTCCTTTTTTATGCTCTACTAGTATAGACTGCATCTACTTACAATTTAATATAACAGAAGTGAAGTAAAGCGTTATTAGTTGCATAAAACAATATAGGCTGCTAGATAAAACCTAACAGCCTATATATTTTTTCAACTCGACTTTAGAAGTCCAGTAAGAAGAACTTAGAATTAAGCCTCAGCTGGAGCCTCTTCCTCTGCAGGAGCAACGGCAGCCTCTGCTGCAGCAGCTGCAGCAGCAGCCTTCTTCTCTGCTACCTTCT
>HF994185.1:12240-15878 GCA_000436915.1 Prevotella sp. CAG:1092
CTCCTTAGCAGCAGCTTCCTTCTTTGCCTTAGCATCGCCCTCGCGAACAGCAGAAATCTTAGCGTCCTTGCTATTCTTCCAAGCGTCGAAACGTCTGAGCGATAGCCTCGTTGATCTTCTTCTCAGCCTCGAGTTCCTTAGCAGCAGCATCTTTCTTAGCCTTAGCTACAGATTCCTTAACTGCGTTGTTCTTCTGGTCCTTGCCAGCCTTCCATGCATCGAACTTAGCCTGTACAGCAGACTCATCGAAAGCACCCTTCTTAACACCACCACGGAGGTGCTTCATCATATAAACGCCTTCGCCTTTGAGGATGTTACGAACTGTGTCAGTAGGCTGCGCACCGCACTCTACCCAATAGAGAGCACGATCGAAATTCAAATCTACGGTTGCAGGATTGGTGTTAGGATTGTAAGTACCAATCTTCTCAGTAAATTTACCATCACGTGGTGCTCTTACGTCAGCGATAACGATGCTATAGAAAGCATAGTTCTTACGACCGCCGCGTTGCAATCTGATTCTTGTTGCCATTTTAAATTAATTTATTTTTAATTAGGTTTGAATTTAATGCTTCCAACTCGTGAAAGCGGTTGCAAAGTTAATATTTTTTTTGTAGTTAGCATTCTTTATTAATATTAAAGAACTTATGTTTATATTTAATTAACAATACGCACTCATATATACTAAAAAATTATCCCCCGACTCACGTCGAGGGATAACAACAACACAAACACAAATTTACGGATTTGGCCTTTCGACCACACCGTTATATCTTAATAATTATTGGTATTCAATAATATTACCAACAATTACATTATGCCGTCTTCACGGAGCTTAACCTGCCATTTCCATGCACTTGCCAAAACATCTTCGAGTTTAGCTTCAGCCTTCCAGCCGAGTACATTGTTGGCTTTGTCTACATTGCCCCATATCTTTTCGATATCTCCCTCGCGACGAGGACCAAACTTCCAATTAAGCTTAACACCTGTAGCTCTTTCGAAAGCATCAACAATCTCTTTAGTAGAATTACCCTTACCTGTACCTATATTGAAGTATTCTATAGCGTCGGTTTCCTTGTCAAGTACACGAGCCATAGCTGCTACGTGAGCCTTCGCGAGGTCTACTACATAGATGTAGTCACGGATACATGTTCCGTCAGGAGTATTATAATCGTTACCGAAAATAGTAAGTTCCTTTCTGATTCCCATAGCTGTCTGTGTAACGAATGGGATAAGGTTGTTTGGTACACCATTTGGCAACTCACCAATGAGTGCCGATGGATGTGCACCAATAGGATTGAAGTATCTCAAAACGATGCTCTTGATATTTGCGCCACTATGAATATAATCGTAGATAATCTGCTCGTTGATTTCCTTGGTGTTGCCATAAGGAGAAGTAGCCTTCTGGTGAGGAGCCTCTTCTGTTACAGGCAAGTTCTCAGGCTTTGGCTGACCATATACTGTACAAGAGCTTGAGAAGATAATTCCCTTAACATTGTACTGTGGCATAAGCTCAAGAAGATTGATGAGCGAAACGATATTATTGCGATAGTATAGCAAAGGCTTCTGAACACTTTCACCTACAGCTTTACTTGCAGCGAAATGTATGATTCCCTCTATCTTTGGATATTTTTGGAATACAACTTCTGTAGCAGCCTTATCGCGAAGGTCTACCTGTTCGAATGCAGGACGTACGCCTGTAATCTTCTCTATACCATCGAGTACTTCGATTTTAGAGTTTGAAAGATTGTCGACAATAACTACTTCATAACCTGCTTCAATAAGTTCAACTGTAGTGTGAGAACCGATAAAACCAGTTCCACCTGTGACAAGAATTGTCTGTTTCATATATGATATTTTTGTTAGTGTTGGTTTATTCTAACGCAAAGGTACAACTTTTATTTTAATAATCTAAAATTATTTCTTCTTTTTTGCTACACAAACCGTATTCATAGGCGTTTTTTACAAATAAAGAGCCAAAGAGTAGGTCTCTTTGGCTCCTTGAGCATACAATTTATAGTATAAATAATTAGATTCTAAAAATTTGTAGGAATATCTCCCCTACTCTGGACAAGCATATTTATCACCTGTCTGCTTTACCAATTGCTTTGCAAATGGTGTTGGGAATCCAGGACGAGAAACACGTGCACCAATACCTTCAGGTGTACGAACGAACTTTCCATTCTTTTCAGGCTTCACTGTCATATCGTTGTACTTAACGATAAGACATGTTGCCAACTGGCGCCAACGTGCCAACATCTGTTGAGCTTTTTCAATGGTGTAGTCGTTGAGATACTTCTGCGCTTTAGCAGGGCTTACTGCATATAGTTGTGCAGCCTTAGCCTCTACTTGTGGTTGCAACTCGAAGTAGCTACGTTCAAGACTATCGCGAACTTCCTTCAAATTAGGGAAGAGCATAGAATAACGTGGGTATACCATATTGCTAACCCAGTTGCAAACCCAATAAGCATTATCCATAGAGAAATTCAAAGCATCAGCACCAGGAGTGTTGTAGCATTTAGGCTGAACTGTAGAGCAACAATAAACAGGAGTATAAGCAACCATATTACCATCGTCATTGCCAAACCACAATACGCCACCTATCTCACGAGGCAACCAAGAACGCATCTGACTTATATACGAGAAGGCTGTTTGCTGAGTAGATGTAGGACGCTCGTTGAAATACTTCTTTCCATCTACGGTAAACTCCAGTGGAGTTGGACGATATGGCATCTGCCAAATACCACCACCAATACTGGTAGAATCTAAAGCAAGAGGAGTATTCTCATAATGGTCGCGCATGTCGTTTTCCAAATCATGCACCGACACCTTACGATTAGGAATTATCCACAAAGGCATATCCTCTGCATTCTCATCCTTGCCAAGAGCCCAAGGAAGATATTTCGACATATCTTTATAATGATTAAAGAACGACCATACTCGAGCATCGCAATAACGACGACCTGAGAAATCTGGCTTTGCATAAATATTCTTCCAAGAGAAGTCAGCATCCTTACCTGTAAACCAGCCCTGCTTGCGAGCAAACTTGATTACATCTTTCGAATAGAGAACATTCTCTTTGTCCTTCATATTAAACTTACCAATACGGCTTTGGTTAGCATGAGCACATATTGCATCATCAGGAATACGAATGGCTACCCATACCACACCTTTTGAACCAGGACCTTTGCCCATCATCTCCATAATCCAAGCTTCGTTAGGATCGCAGATGGTGAATGTTTCGCCTTCGCTATTATATCCATAGGTATTGGCAAGAGTTGTCATCACATGTATAGCTTCGCGTGCAGTCTTTGAACGCTGCAAAGCTATATAGATGAGCGAACCATAGTCGAGGATACCTGTAGTATCAACCATTTCCTCACGACCGCCATAGGTTGTTTCGCCAATAGTAACCTGGTATTCATTTATATTACCTATTACATTATATGTCTCGGCAGCCTCAGGAATCTCACCATAATATTTATTGGTATCCCAATCATAAACCTTACGCATTTCACCCTTAGAATGCTTGGCTGCAGGATAATGGCAAAGATTGATAAACATACCATAATCGTCGGCATTGTAAGTACACATCACCGAACCATCAGCAGAAGCTTTCTTGCCGACAATAAAATTAGTGC
>HF994185.1:15925-27813 GCA_000436915.1 Prevotella sp. CAG:1092
AAGGCACTAAAAGAAGCGGCAGCTACAAGAGCCGCCGCAACGATATTCTTATTTATTTTCATTATCTTAAGAACTTTAGAATTCTTCGTTCTTCACTCTTTATTCTTCACTTACTTATTCGCAAGCCTTGAAGCTCATATCGAGTCCCTTAACAGAATGTGTGAGAGCGCCTACAGATATAAAGTCAACACCTTGTTCAGCATATCCACGAATAGTATTGAAAGTGATACCGCCGCTTGATTCTGTTTCATATCGTCCTGCAATGATGTCAACAGCCTTCTTGGTGTCAGCAACAGAGAAGTTATCGAGCATGATACGGTTCACACCACCCTTATCGAGCACCTGCTGCAATTCATCAAAGTTGCGAACCTCTATTTCTATCTTCAAATCAAGGTTCTTTTCTTTGAGATAGTTGTGGCAACGATCAATAGCGTTTGCAATACCACCAGCAAAGTCAATGTGATTGTCCTTTAGAAGAATCATATCAAACAAGCCAATACGATGGTTGGTACCTCCACCAATCTTCACAGCCTGTTTTTCAAGCATACGAAGACCTGGAGTAGTCTTACGAGTGTCGAGAACACGAGTCTTTGTACCCTTGAGAAGTTCTACATATTTATTAGTCATAGTAGCGATACCACTCATTCGCTGCATGATGTTAAGCATCAAGCGTTCTGTCTGAAGAAGTGAGCGCACCTTTCCTGTTACTACCATTGCGATGTCGCCAACCTTGACATGTGCACCATCGTTGATAAGAACCTCAACCTGCATAGTTGGGTCGAACTTAGCAAACACCTTCTTAGCCAACTCAACGCCGGCAAGAATACCATCTTCCTTTATCAACAAGTGTGATTTACCCATTGCATCCTCAGGAATGCAACACAAAGTGGTGTGATCACCATCACCGATATCCTCAGCAAAAGCGAGTTCTATCAATTTTTCTTCTAATTCGTCTACTGTTAGCATAGTATCTTTTTTTAAAATGATTATTATATTAATGATATTTATAACGTAAAGAATAAAGCAAAGAGAGTTATCTCTGCTGCAAAGTCATCTTTTGTGGCTCCAACATTCTTACAGGATTCTTCATCTTTATCGCCTCAGGCTGATCAATGTTTTGCTTAAACTGCTCAGGTAGCTTCTGAGGTTCTGAAGTAGTATTTACTTGTGTCGTCTCTAGCTTACCATTGTGCGTATTTAGCGTATCTGAACCTGCAGGTTTATCCATATCATTCTCGCTACCATTAGGTTTTGTAGAAGCTCGCATACGAACAAGATGGATATCGTAAACCGAAAGAAGCTTTAATGTAGTCTTTGCATCGTCACTAGATCCAGGACCAAGATAGAAATAGCCCTTCACCTCCTTAATACCTTGGTTTATGGTATTATCAATACGAATAGTATAGTCGTTTGACGAAGGCATATGGGTGACACGTGTAGCTACACTATCATTAGCATAACGAACAGCCAATAAAGCTACTCCATCACGCATTCCTTCTTGGAAGATATAGTTGCAACGGAATGTCAGCAAGAAGCTGTCGCCATCATGGTATGTAGTATCAGCTAAGATATCAAACGAAGAAACATTATATGGAGCTGTAGGCATGAGCAATATCGACTTGCTTCCATTCCACACATTGGCGGTATCGCCATTAGATGAAATAGAAGAATATCTATTTACCTCACTCTCTGAAGCACCAAGAGATAAAGCCTCATTACGCAATCGCTCTGCTATATTCTCATAAATCTTATGAAGCGATTCGGTATGACGAGTGTAATACACCATCGAAGAGTCGAATTCTGCAGATGTTATACCATATTTCTTAAAAACGGCTTCACGATACAACACTTGGTTATACGCATAATCACTTGACTGCTGCGCCATAGCATCAGCCAACTGATAGTCGTACAATATATCCTCCATATCGTCGGGTTGTATAATCTCGCTTGGCACGCCAGGCTTACAACCAACAATAAGCATCAAGGCTACAAAAGCCACCAAGCTATGTATCAATGATTTGTTATTCATTCGTTTTACTGTTTCTTTTTATTAACCAAGTTTCTTACTCCTTCACGAAGAGTTTCTCCTATACCCTCCATATCCTTGCGGCAGAACAAAAGCATCATCACCACACCAACACTAATGCAAGCATCAGCAAAGTTGAACACTGGTGAGAAGAATATGAAATCATTACCGCCAACCATAGGAACCCATTCAGGCCATGTGGTTACGATAAGTGGGAAATAAAACATATCTACCACCTTGCCCATAAGGAAGTCTGCATAACCGGTACCAAAAGGCACAAAGTAAGATATATAATAAGGTGAAGAAGAATTGAAAATAAGTCCATAAAACATACAGTCGATAACATTGCCAGCAGCACCAGCAACAATCATCGAAAGCAATACGACATATAGCGTACGAGCCTTTTTGCGAATGGCAAGACTAATATACCAGCTAATAAAGCAGATGGCAATGATACGCAATGAACTTAACAGGATTTTTGGCATAAACGACATGCCGTATGCCATACCCTTATTCTCAATGAAATTAATATAAAACCAATCTGTTAGACGAATAGACTCACCAAGACACATCGTTGTTTTCACTTCTATCTTGATGATTTGGTCAATAAGAAGTATTGCGACGATGATTATCCAGGCGAGCCTTCCGTCAGTCATAAATTCTTTTTTCATTTACTTACGTGCATTCTTAGATGCCACACTAAGTGTAGCATGAGGTACGATACGCAGACGTTCCTTTGGAATGAGTTCGCCTGTCATACGGTCAACACCGTAGGTCTTATTATCGATTCTCACCAAGGCAGCTTCAAGAGCATTGATAAACTTCTGCTGTCTCTGCGCCAATTGCATGAGTTCTTCCTTTGACTGTCCGAGACTACCCTCTTCCAATGCCTTATATGTTGGTGATGTATCAATTACATCATTGCTATTGGCATTAGTAAGCTGCTTCATCATATCTTCATAGTCAAGACGAGCTAACCTCAGTTTCTCATTGATGATCTGTCGGAATTCCTCCAACTCCTCATCGCTATAACGTTTCTTGTCTGGCATAATACAATTGTTTTAAGTTTAAGTTAAATAATTTTTTAAAGACACTCGTTTAGGTAAATACTGTTTCTATCTTAAAACGAGTGAGCAAGTCAACAACCATAATGGTCATAAACTTGTTCGCTCGTGGAAATTTGGTTTAAATCTTCTCGATAGTGATGTTTACATCAAACTTATCAATCACACCATCATTTTCTGCAATGATGATATCATCAGCAAGCACCTGACCCTTAATATAGTCAGCGAAAGCTTCAATAGCAGCATCAGTCTGCTCATTAGGAGCTACTGTAACCTTGATTCTATCAGTAATCTCAAGACCGGTATCCTTACGAAGGTTCTGAATGCGGTTGATAAGTTCACGTGCAGTACCCTCCTTGATAAGTTCATCGGTGAGTTCTACCTCAAGAGCTACAGTCACATTGCCATCGTTGCTTACGAGCCAGCCTGGAATATCCTGACTGATGATTTCAACGTCAGCAGCATCAACAACAAGATCCTGACCCTCTACATTAATAAAAAGTGAGCCTTCTTTCTCAAGCTGTGAAATCTGATGCTGATCAAGGTTAGACATCACATTTGCTACACCCTTCATGAGCTTACCATACTTCTTACCCATAGTACGGAAGTTACATTTCACGGTCTTAACAAGGATATCTTCGCCTTCAACAAACTTAAGTTCCTTAACGTTTACCTCGCTCATAATCAAATCCTTAACAGCTTCGATTTGAGCCTTTTGTTCAGCCGATACAGCAGGTATCATAATCTGCTGCAGAGGTTGACGAACCTTGATGTTAACCTTACGACGAAGAGCAAGAGTCATAGATGTAATCTTACGTGCAATCTCCATACGCTCCTCAAGGTCGGTATTGATAAACGCCTCGTTAGCCTGTGGGAAGTTCTCAAGGTGTACACTTGTCATATCACCACCAAGATCATGATAAAGCTGATCACTATAGAATGGTGCAAATGGAGCCAAAAGCTTAGCTACAGTAAGCAGACAGGTATGGAGAGTCTGATAAGCAGAAAGCTTGTCGTCGCTCATTTCCTTACCCCAGAAGCGCTTACGGCTCTGACGAACGTAGGTATTTGACAAGTCGTCGTTAACGAAGTTGTCAATAAGACGACCAGCACGTGTAGGATCGTACGACTTGAGCTCTGCATCAACCTTCTTAATCAAAGTCTGCAGACATGACAATATCCAACGG
Source organism: Prevotella sp. CAG:1092 (assembly GCA_000436915.1). GTDB lineage: Bacteria > Bacteroidota > Bacteroidia > Bacteroidales > Bacteroidaceae > Prevotella. The sequence goes on from HF994185.1 coordinate 20,203, forward strand.
TCAATCTCAGGACGCTTAGCGAAGTCTACCTGTGGAGTTTCTACATCAAAGTTGTCTACATTAGCATAGAGTGCAAAGAAGCTATATGTATTATATAATGTACCGAAGAGCTTACGGCGAACCTCGTCAACACCATTAGCATCGAACTTCAGGTTATCCCAAGGCTCAGAGTTGGTCATCATATAGAAACGCACTGCATCAGCACCATACTTATGTATCATGTCGAATGGGTTAACAACGTTGCCCACGTGCTTACTCATCTTGTTGCCCTTAGCATCGAGAACGAGACCTGAAGAAATTACATTCTTAAAGGCTACACTATCGAATACCATTGTAGCAATTGCATGCAAAGTGAAGAACCATCCACGTGTCTGGTCAACACCCTCGTTGATGAAGTCGGCAGGATAGAACTTAGGAGGAATAGCATATCCTTCGTAAGTGCTATGGATAAGAGCATCGCGCTCAGCCTCTGTGCCACGAGCCATCTCACCCTCGAATGGATAGTGAAGCTGAGCATAAGGCATAGAACCAGAATCGAACCAAACATCAATAAGGTCGCTCTCACGATACATTGGCTTTCCTTCTTCGTTTACCAAAACGATATTGTCGACATATGGACGATGGAGGTCTATCTTATCATAGTTCTCCTTACTGTAGTCGCCAGGAACGAAGCCCTTATCCTTCATAGGATTGCTCTTCATAACGCCTGCCGCAACAGCCTTCTCTATTTCAGCATACAATTCCTCAAGGCTACCGATGCACTTCTCGCCACGGTTTTCGTCACGCCATATTGGCAATGGAGTACCCCAGAAACGAGAACGAGAGAGGTTCCAATCGTTCAAGTTCTCAAGCCAGTTGCCGAAACGACCTGTACCTGTAGACTCTGGCTGCCAATTGATAGTCTTATTCAATTCTACCATACGCTCCTTGCGTGCAGTATCTTTGATAAACCAGCTGTCCAATGGATAATAAAGGATTGGCTTATCAGTACGCCAGCAGTGAGGATAGTTGTGAACGTGCTTCTCGCTCTTGAAAGCCTTGCCTTCCTGCTTCAACTCGTAGCAGAGCACGATATTCAAGTCTTCAGCCTTATCAGAAGCCTTCTTGTCCCAAACACCATCAACATTAAATTGTGGGTCGTAAGCATTCTTCACATAGTCGCCTGCGTGGTGTGAATAAGCTTCCTTATTTACACAAGCTGCAATGAAGTTGTCGTCGAGGTCTTCCAAAGCATAGAACTTACCTTGAAGATCGACCATAGGACGAGTCTCTCCCTTTTTATTAATAAGGTATAGAGCAGGAATATTAGCATCTTTAGCTACCTTAGCATCGTCGGCACCAAATGTAGGAGCAATATGAACGATACCAGTACCATCATCTGTAGTAACATAGTCGCCAAGGATTACGCGGAAAGCTTTGCTCTCCATCTCAACAAACTTATCGCGACCATCCTCTGAAGCAAAAACCTTCTCAGGATGAGCTGATGCATATTCTGTAACAAACTTAGGAGCGAAAGCATCAACCTTCTCGCATGGCTTAACCCATGGCATCAACTGCTCATAATGATAACCCTCAAGGTCTGCACCCTTCATGCGGTCAACGATACGCCAAGGACAAACCTTATGCTCCTTATCGAATGGCAACAAGTCGCCTTCCTTGCACTCCTGGTCAGCCTTCAAATATGAAGTTATCAAAGCCTCTGCCATAACGAGAGTCATAGGCTCACCATTATAGAGGTTATAGGTCTCAATAGCTACATAGTCAATCTTTGGACCAACACAGAGAGCTACATTTGATGGCAATGTCCAAGGTGTTGTTGTCCATGCGATGAAATATGGCTTACCCCACTTTGTCCACTCAGTCTTAGGATCCTTGATAAGGAACTGAGCTGTTGTGGTAAGGTCCTTAACATCGCGATAGCAACCAGGCTGGTTCAACTCGTGTGAGCTCAAACCTGTACCAGCACCTGGAGAATATGGCTGGATGGTATAACCCTTATAAAGCAAGCCCTTGTTGTAGAGTTGCTTCAAAAGCCACCATAGAGTTTCGATATATTTGTTGTCGTAAGTGATATAAGGATTATCGAGGTCTACAAAGTAGCCCATCTCCTCTGTGAGCTGACGCCACTCTGCAGTAAACATCATCACATTCTCACGACACTTTGCATTATACTGCTCTGTACTAATATATTTTTCAGAAGCCTTGTTGTCAATATCCTTTTTGGTAATACCAAGTTCTTTTTCTACACCAAGCTCTACAGGGAGTCCGTGAGTATCCCATCCAGCTTTACGATGAACCTGGAAACCTTTCATTGTCTTATATCTATTGAAAGTATCCTTAATGGCACGAGCCAGCACATGGTGAATACCAGGATGTCCATTAGCTGAAGGAGGACCTTCAAAGAAGATAAACTGTGGACAGCCTTTGCGTTCGTCAATACTCTTATGGAAGATATCGTTCTTCTCCCATTCGCTCAGCACATTCTGATTGATTGCGGTCAAATCAAGACCTTTGTGTTCGGCAAATTTCTTAGCCATTTTTACCTCTTTTTGTTAATAAGGTGACATCACTCATGTGAGCCACGGTTAATGATATATAATGGGCAACGACCAAAGTCATTCCCACCTAATTTATAAATAATGCGCAAAGGTATAAAAAAAAAAGGAAAATCATCACAATTTCCCTTTTTATTTTTAACTTTTAATATTTTGATAATACTTTGAATGTCAAATCGACATGTATTTATTCTTCAAATCTAAGCAAGGGCAACGATATATGATACTTCACAGCCAAGAAGCGAGTGGCGCAAACAAAAGCGAATACAGCCAACAAAGTCAAAGCTAGATTTATACCAAGAGCCATCATTCCCCAATACAAAAATCCGCCAGCAATACTTGCCATAGCATAAATTTCTTTTTGGAATATCACAGGTTCTTTGTTTAACAACACGTCACGTATCACACCACCTGCTGCACCTGTTATACAACCCATGATAATAGCAACCCAAAAAGGGAAACCACAAGCCAATGTTTTCTGTATACCCGCTATGGTAAAGAGTGCAAGACCAAAGGTATCGAAAACAAACCAAGCATTGTCAAGTCGTTTCATCAGCTTAGCAAATGCTATCGTGATAAACTGCGCAAAGAATGTACATAGCAAATACAATGGTGTTGTCATCCAAAAAGGAGTCTGACCAAGCATTAAGTCGCGGATAGTACCACCACCGATAGCTACAGCAACTCCGCAAACAAAACCACCAAACCAATCATATTTCTTTGCAGCAGCATGACGAATACCAGACATTGCAAAAGCCATAGTACCAAGCACTTCGACGATATTTTGCAAGTAATTCACGAACTGCGGATCTGTATGCATCATCCCTTTACAAGTACTTCTTTGTTAACTACATTCTGAGGATTGCCCGCAATGAACGAGCGAATATTCTCAGCAGCTATTTCAAACAGTCTGGTTCTTGCCTCTACTGTTGCCCAAGCAATGTGAGGAGTAATATAAGCGTTAGGTTCTTTCATCAAAGGATTATCCTCTAATGGTGGTTCCTGACACATCACGTCAGCTCCATATCCAGCCAACTTTCCTTCATGCAGAGCTTCTGCTACTGCCTCCTCGTCGACCAATGGTCCACGACCAGTATTTATCAGTATTGCACCAGTCTTCATCTTAGCAATATTTTCTTTATTGATAATATTGCGTGTAGCATCAGTCAAAGGACAATGCAACGACAACACATCGCTTACAGAGAACAACCCTTCGAGAGTTGTCTTCTGTATACCTAAAGGAAGGTCTACAGAATTCTTGCTTGTATATGCAAATACATCCATGCCAAAAGCATGAGCAATGGTAGCAACCTGCATACCAATATTACCTAAGCCAACAATACCCATGGTCTTTCCCTCAAGCTCATGCATTGGCGAATCCCAATAACAGAAATCTTGATTGTAAGCCCATCTGCCATTGCGGTTGTTCTGTGCGTAATACTCTACCCTATTGGTCATAGCCAGCAACAAAGAGAATGTCATCTGAGCAACACTATAAGTACTATATGCTGGAATATTGGTAACAATAATGCCACGCTTCGTTGCTGCATCAATATCTACAACATTATATCCTGTAGCAAGAATTCCAATATATTTAAGCTTTGGCAATGCATCCATAACATCGCCATCGATGTTTACCTTATTTATTAAAATAGCATCTGCATCTTTTGCTCTTTCTACAACATCCTCATCCTTGGTTCGTGGATAAACCACAAACTCTCCTAGCTGTTCAAACACCTCATAGCTCAAATCGCCAGGGTTAGCAGCATAGCCGTCTAATTCTATAATTTTTATTTTCTTCATCTTTTAATTACATCTATATAACGATATAACTATCTTATCGACAGCTAATTATAATATTTCTAAAAAAGTTAATCTTCATATCTCTTACCCCAACAGCCTTTCATATACTGGTAGAGTCTTTCTTCCGAAGGAGAATGCTGGATATGCCAGAATCGCTCATTCTCCATACCATCAGGCAGATATTGTTGTTCAACGAAATGTCCGGCATAATCATGACTATATTTATATCCATCATGATATCCAAGATTTGCCATAAGCTCGGTTGGCGCATTACGAAGATGCAAAGGTACAGGCTGATTACCTGTTTCCTTAACTCTTTGCAAAGCAGCATTAATTGCAAGATATGCAGAGTTGCTCTTAGGCGATGCTGCAAGATATACTACAGCTTCTGCCAATGGAATTCTTCCTTCGGGCCATCCTAGTTTGTTGACTGCATCGAAAGCTGCATTGGCAAGCAACAACGCATTAGGATTTGCGAGACCTACATCCTCGGCTGCAGAAATAACAATTCTACGAGCTATAAACTTAGGATCTTCGCCACCCTCTATCATCCTTGCCATCCAATAAAGCGCAGCATCAGGGTCGCTACCACGAATACTCTTGATGAAAGCCGAGATAATATCATAATGCATTTCGCCATCCTTGTCATAAGCCAACGGATTTTGCTGCAAGCGCTCAACTACAACATCATCAGTTATCACTATATCGTCTTCATTGAATGCGCTAACAACCAACTCCAAAATGTTCAACAACTTTCGAGCGTCGCCACCACTATATCGTATCAACGCTCCTGTTTCTTTGAGCGTTATTTTTTTCTTCTTAAGTTCTTCATCCTCGGTTATTGCCCTTTCAAGCAACTTCAGCAAGTCTTCTTGTGCCAACGACTTCAGCACATAAAGCTGGCAGCGCGACAATAGCGGACGAATAACTTCAAACGAAGGATTCTCGGTAGTAGCACCAATAAGAGTAACCACACCCTTCTCTACAGCTCCAAGCAGGGAATCTTGTTGCGACTTTGAGAAACGATGAATCTCATCTATAAATAATATANNNTGAATCTCATCTATAAATAATATAGGTGAAGCCGAATTAAAGAATCTTCCATTCTTGGCTTTCTCTATCACCTCTCTCACATCCTTTACACCACTCGTCACAGCACTAAGGGTATAGAAAGGCGTCTCCAGCTTATGGGCAATAATCTGCGCAAGCGTAGTTTTACCGACACCTGGAGGACCCCATAATATAAAAGAGGAGATATGTCCGGAATCTATCATCTTCCGCAACACACCACCTTGCCCAACCAAATGTTGCTGACCGACATAGTCGTCGAGCATACGTGGGCGCATTCTCTCTGCTAATGGTTCACTCATACAGATGCAAAGGTAATAATTTTCTTCAAAGCAAAGAAACATTTTCAGCATTTTCGTTCAAGCCATTACTCTTGTATTTTAGTTTGCGATTTAAATACAAAACATAATGACTATAAAAATTGTAAACTCAACTTAGCATTTTAAGCTAAGAATATAAAACATGCATAAAAAACGATACACAAAAATAGGTATTTCAAAAAGAAATTATTAACTTTGCAGCAACTTAAAGGTAGGTACTTTGTGCCTATATAATCAACAATGTAACAACAGAAAATTATTTTCTTATATTCATTAAACTATTTAGCGAATATGATTTATTCTAAAGAAGTCGACAACATGTGCGTTGTTGCAAAGGGTCCTAACCACGGACCTGCTCCAATTCCTGAGGAAGGAAAGTGGATTCAAGCTAAGGAGATAAAGGATATCTCTGGTTATACTCACGGTGTGGGTTGGTGTGCTCCTCAGCAGGGTGCCTGCAAGCTTTCTTTGAACATCAAGGAAGGTGTTATCCAGGAGTGCCTCGTTGAGACAATTGGTTGTACAGGTATGACTCACTCTGCAGCTATGGCATCTGAGATTCTTCCTGGCAAGACCATCCTCGAGGCATTGAACACTGACCTCGTTTGCGATGCTATCAACACAGCAATGCGCGAGTTGTTCCTCCAGATTGTTTACGGACGTAGCCAGAGCGCTTTCTCTGAGGGCGGTCTTGTTATCGGTGCTGGTCTTGAGGACCTTGGTAAGGGTCTCCGTTCACAGACTGGTACTCTCTATGGTACAGTTGCAAAGGGAACACGCTACCTCGAGCTCACAGAGGGTTACATCACAAAGATGTTCCTCGATAAGGATAGCCAGGTTTGCGGTTACGAGTATGTACACCTTGGCAAGATGATGGAAGCTATCAAGGCTGGTATGGATGCTAACGAGGCTGTTCAGAAGTTTACTGGACGCTACGGTCGCACTACAGCTGAGCAGGGTGTTGTTAAGAGTATTGACCCACGTAAAGAATAAGGATAAGCACTATGATAAGAAAAGTTAGTTTTGAAAGCCAGGAGCGTCGTATGGACCAAGTCCTCGCCGCACTCAAAGAAAACGGTATCAACAGTATCGAAGAGGCTAATGAAATTTGCGAGAGCGTTGGTGTAGATCCTTATCTTATGTGTGAGGAAACACAGCGCATCTGCTTCGAGAATGCAAAGTGGGCATACGTTTGTGGTGCCGCTATCGCTATCAAGAAGGGTGTTAAGAACGCTGCTGATGCAGCTGAGGCTATCGGTATCGGTTTGCAGAGCTTCTGCATCCCTGGTTCTGTAGCAGACGACCGTAAGGTAGGTCTTGGTCATGGTAACTTGGCAGCTCGCCTTCTTCGTGAAGAGACTCAGTGCTTCGCTTTCTTGGCTGGTCACGAGTCATTCGCTGCTGCTGAGGGTGCTATTAAGATTGCAGAGATGGCAAACAAGGTTCGTAAGAACCCATTGCGCGTTATCTTGAACGGTCTTGGTAAGGATGCTGCTCAGATCATCAGCCGTATCAATGGTTTCACATACGTACAGACAAAGTTCGACTACTACACAGGTGAATTGAAGGTTGTAAACCGCATCGCTTATAGCGACGGTCCACGTGCTAAGGTTAACTGCTACGGTGCTGACGACGTTCGCGAGGGTGTAGCAATCAACTGGAGCGAGGATGTAGACGTATCTATCACAGGTAACTCTACCAACCCTACTCGTTTCCAGCACCCAGTAGCTGGTACATACAAGAAGGAGCGTGTATTGGCTGGTAAGCCATACTTCTCTGTAGCTTCTGGTGGTGGTACAGGTCGTACACTTCACCCAGACAACATGGCTGCAGGTCCTGCTTCTTATGGTATGACCGATACTCTT
>HF994185.1:27856-31125 GCA_000436915.1 Prevotella sp. CAG:1092
GCTCAGTTCGCTGGTTCTTCTTCAGTTCCTGCTCACGTAGAGATGATGGGCTTCCTCGGTATGGGTAACAACCCAATGGTAGGTGCTTCTGTAGCTATCGCTGTTGCTGTTGATTTGGCTCTCAACAAGAAGTAATTTCTTTGAGATACAAATTAACCAGTATAATAAAATCCCTGCAACTAATAGTTGCAGGGATTTTTTATTCTCTAAAGGGAACTATTGCTGTCCGGTAAACAATTATTCACCCTTATATTGCTTTGTTATTCAGTGTTTTATTTCAATATTTACTAAAGGGGCTTGCCTATATACTATGCGGGCTGAAAGCCCAATAATCACATTATTAGTTTTACCGGACGGTAATAATCTTGAACAAGACCTTAGGCTCGACCCAATATCAGATGAAACCTTTTATCATCAAAACACAAGATGATAAATGAAAATAAAATAGCCGATGATACATTCTATAAAGAAGTATCATCGGCTATTATTATTTATTTTAGAGGTGTATTAATACTCACCCCAAGCCTTGATGTCGATATCATCGATGCTCAATGTGCAGAACGCATTGATGAACGCAGAAGCCAAACGGCTGTTGGTAATCAATGGTACGTTGAGGTCGATGGCTGCACGACGAATCTTATAACCATTAGAAAGCTCACTAACTGTGAGATCCTTAGGAATATTTACAACCATATCAATCTTGTGCTCACGAAGCATATCAAGAGCCTGTGGCTGCTGTCCCTCTTCGCTTGGCCAATATACGAGAGTATTCTCAATGCCATTCTCTGTAAGGAAGCGCGATGTGCCACCTGTAGCATAAAGCTCGTAGCCATGGTTAACAAGCATACGTGCAGCACCAAGCATGTCAGCCTTCTGCTTAGCAGAACCTGTAGAGAGGAGCACGGTGTGCTTAGGAATACGATGACCTACAGAGAGCATACTCTTAAGCAATGCCTGGTTGGTGTCATCACCAAGACAACCTACCTCACCAGTAGAGCTCATGTCTACTCCAAGCACAGGGTCAGCCTTCTGCAAACGGTTGAATGAGAACTGACTAGCCTTGATACCTACGTAGTCGAGGTCGAATAGGTTCTTAGATGGCTTCTCAACAGGTACACCAAGCATAATCTTAGTTGCGAGGTCGATAAGGTTGAGCTTCAATACCTTGCTTACGAATGGGAACGAACGTGAAGCACGAAGGTTACACTCAATAACCAAGATATCGTTTTCACGAGCCATGAACTGAATGTTGAATGGACCATTGATGTGCAAAGCTGCTGCAATCTGACGACTTACTCGCTTGATACGTCGAACTGTCTCTACATAAAGCTTCTGTGGAGGGAACTGGATGGTAGCATCACCTGAGTGAACACCAGCAAACTCGATGTGCTCAGAAATAGCATAAGCCATAATCTCACCATTGCGAGCCACAGCGTCCATTTCAATTTCTTTAGCGTGCTCGATAAACTTACTTACTACAACAGGGTGCTCAGCACTGACGTTGGCAGCAAGTTTCAAGAAACGCTCAAGCTCGTCGCGGTTAGAACATACGTTCATAGCAGCACCAGAAAGCACGTAAGATGGACGAACCAAAACAGGGAAACCTACGCGGTCAACAAAGACGTTGATATCGTCCATAGAAGTAAGTGCACTCCACTCAGGCTGGTTGATACCATTCTCGGTAAGCATGCTTGAGAACTTAGCACGATCTTCTGCGTTATCAATATCCTGAGCCTTGGTACCAAGGATTGGCACACGCTCAGCGTCGAGCCACATAGCAAGGTTGTTAGGAATCTGACCACCAGTAGAAACAATCACACCATGAGGATTCTCCATGTCGATGATGTCCATAACACGCTCGAATGTGAGTTCGTCGAAATACAGACGGTCGCACATATCGTAGTCGGTAGACACAGTCTCAGGGTTATAATTGATCATGATAGAGCGATAGCCATGCTTGCGAATAGTATTCAATGCCTGTACACCACACCAGTCGAACTCAACACTTGAACCAATGCGGTAAGCACCAGAACCAAGTACGATTACCGACTTCTTGTCGTCCTGGAATGTGATGTCACTATCTGTACCTGCGTATGTAACATACAAATAGTTGGTCTGAGCAGGATACTCAGCTGCCAAGGTGTCAATCTGCTTAACAACAGGAAGAACACCGAATGACTTACGAAGGTTGCGAACAATGAGGGTAGCCTTGTGCATGTTGCCAACCTCTTTCTCAAGACCTACAGCACGTGCAATCTGGAAATCGGTGAAACCATAAACCTTAGCTGTACGCAACAATTCGCGGTCTAGAACGTTGATGCTTGTGCAACGCTTCAACTCCTCATCAATATCGATGATATGTTTGAGCTTCTGCAGGAACCACTTGTCAATCTTAGTGAGGTCATGAATCTGGTCGATAGTATAACCACGATGCATAGCCTTAGAAATCACGAACACACGCTTATCTGTAGGCTCACGAAGAGCAGCATCGATATCTTCAATTTCAAGTTCCTTGTTCTCAACGAAACCGTGCATGCCCTGACCAATCATACGAAGACCCTTTTGCAGAGCCTCCTCGAAGTTGCGGCCAATAGCCATAACCTCACCTACAGACTTCATGCTTGAACCAAGCTCCTTGTCTACACCACGGAACTTAGAAAGGTCCCAACGAGGAATCTTGCAGACTACATAGTCGAGAGCAGGCTCGAAGAAAGCACTTGTGGTGCGAGTTACAGAGTTCTTAAGCTCAAACAAGCCGTAGCCCATACCGAGCTTAGCAGCAACGAAAGCCAAAGGATAGCCTGTAGCCTTAGAAGCGAGAGCTGAAGAACGAGACAAACGAGCATTAACCTCGATTACGCGATAGTCTTCGCTCTTAGGGTCGAAAGCATACTGCACGTTACACTCACCAACGATACCGATGTGGCGGATAATCTTGATGGCAAGAGCACGAAGCTTGTGATATTCGCTATTGGTAAGAGTTTGCGAAGGAGCAATAACGATACTCTCACCAGTATGGATGCCTAGAGGGTCGAAATTTTCCATGTTGCAGACAGTGATACAGTTATCGTAGCGGTCGCGAACAACCTCGTACTCTATCTCCTTCCATCCCTTCAAACTCTTTTCAACGAGCACCTGTGGTGAGAAAGAGAAAGCCTTTTCTGCAAGTTTATTGAGTTCTTCCTCGTTGTCGCAGAATCCACTACCAAGACCACCGAGAGCGTAAGCAGCACGTAGAATTACAGGATAGCCCAAGTCGGCAGCTGCCT
>HF994185.1:31160-31437 GCA_000436915.1 Prevotella sp. CAG:1092
TGTTCGATAGTTTCGCAAGCCTCGCTCTTAATAGTCTTAACGTTGATTTCGTTAAGCTTCTCAACGAAGAGCTCACGGTCTTCAGTATCCATGATAGCCTGAACAGGAGTACCCAATACGCGTACACCATACTTCTCAAGTATGCCCGACTTATAGAGTTCTACACCACAGTTGAGGGCAGTCTGTCCACCGAAAGAAAGGAGGATGCCATCTGGCTTTTCCTTCTGAATAACCTTTTCAACGAAGTGAGGCTGTACAGGAAGGAAATAAATCTGGT
>HF994185.1:31442-45797 GCA_000436915.1 Prevotella sp. CAG:1092
GTACAGGAAGGAAATAAATCTGGTCAGCAACACCTTCGCTTGTCTGCACGGTAGCGATATTTGGGTTGATAAGCACGGTCTTGATACCCTCTTCACGCAATGCCTTCAAAGCCTGTGAACCAGAGTAGTCGAACTCGCCAGCTTCACCAATCTTCAATGCTCCAGAACCGAGAAGCAAAACTTTCTTTATTGTATTGTCTTTCATTATTTTCTATGGTTTATTGTTGGATGTTGAATGGTAAGTGATGAATGATGATATTCAAAGTAACTTCACTTTTCACTAAAATTCTTCACTCTTCACTTAGATTCTTCACTTATTTAAGCGACTCTACGAATTTGTCGAACATAAACTCTGTATCCACAGGACCAGCACAAGCCTCAGGGTGGAACTGTGATGAAAACCAAGGATTTGTCTTGTGACGAATACCCTCGTTAGAACCATCATTCATGTTTACGAACAACTCTTCCCACTCGCTTCCCAAGGTGCGTGCGTCAACAGCATAACCATGGTTCTGAGATGTGATGTAGCAGTTGTCGGTGCCAACCATACGTACAGGCTGATTGTGAGAACGGTGACCATACTTCAACTTATAGATAGTGGCGCCACCAGCCTTAGCCAACAACTGGTTACCCATACAGATACCACAGATAGGCTTACGGCTATTGTTCATCTGACGACGGATTACGTCGACAGCATCCTGACACATATCAGGGTCGCCAGGACCATTAGCAAGGAACAAGCCATCGAATTCCATATCGGTATAATCGTAGTTCCAAGGCACACGGATAACCTCAACACCACGGTTAACGAGACAACGGATGATGTTAGCCTTTACACCGCAGTCAACGAGTACAACCTTCTTGCCTGCACCTTCATTATATTTGATAATTTCCTTGCAGCTGACCTTATCAACGAAGTTTACTCCCTCATAGTCAGCCTCAGGAATGTTGTTTGGTTCATCGTCGAAGATGATTTTTCCCATCATCACTCCATGCTCACGAAGCACTTTGGTAAGCTGACGAGTGTCGATACCTGTAACACCTGGCACATGCTCACGCTTCAACCACTCGGCAAGACTCTCGCAAGCATTCCAATGTGAATACTCCTCGCTATAGTCAGCCACGATGATAGCGCTAGCATAGATCTTATCACTCTCCATAAACAATGGAAGTTTGTCGTCACCAAAAGTAAATGGTGGAACACCGTAATTGCCTACGAGGGGATAGGTCAATGTCATGAGCTGTCCTGCGTAAGAAGGGTCGGTAAGACTCTCAGGATAGCCCATCATGGCGGTGTTGAAAACTACTTCACCAGCAACAGGAGCATCATAGCCGAAGCTCTTGCCGTGGAATTTTGTTCCGTCACTAAGGACCAAAGTTACATTCTTCATATATTGGGTTTTAAGTTCTTGTGGACTTATATATTATTAATAATGTATTATCTATTTTTTATTTATCGACTCATAATAATTTATGAATGCTTGATTGCAAAGGCGTGTACCTCCAGGAGTTGGATAATGACCAGTGAAATACCAGTCGCCACGATGATTTGGTATGGCTGTGTGCAATCCTTCTATCGACTGGAATACAATCTCTACTGGTGTAGTCATTCCTTCAGGAGTGAGCATCTCTACAATCTTACGATTTATTTCCTCAACTGTGAAAGGCTCATAGACAGCACGCACAGCATTTTCCATATCTTCCTTCGACTTCTGCAATTCAGCCTTGCAGTGTTCGTAGGTCTCGTCAAGGATGTTGAGTAAGTTGCGTTCCTTGAGCAACTCTATTGTTGCACGGAACACACAGAACTCTTCCAAACGAGGCATGTCGATACCATAGTAGTCTGGATAGCGAATCTGTGGAGCAGAGCTAACAACGACAATCTTCTTTGGATGCAGACGGTCGAGGATACGAAGGATACTCTTCTTAAGAGTTGTACCACGCACGATGCTGTCGTCGATTATCACGAGGTTGTCTTCGTAAGGCACGATACTCTCATAGGTTACATCGTATACATGCGAAGCCAAGTCGTTACGTGAGTTGCCCTCTGTGATAAAGGTGCGTAGCTTTATATCCTTGCAAGCCACCTTCTCAGAGCGAACATACTCGCTCATTATATCGTGGAGCTCAGCCTCGGTAGGCACATGATCGAGTGCAGCAATCTTCTTAATCTTAACATCATTCAAGTGCTGTTTGAAACCATGAAGCAACCCGTAGTAAGCGGCCTCTGCAGTATTCGGAATGTATGAAAACACGGTATGGGCGGTATCATTGTTGATAGCTTTAAGAATGTCGGGAGTGAGCAACTCACCCAACTTCTTGCGCTCACTATAAATGTCGCGATCAGAACCGCGACTGAAGTATATACGTTCGAACGAACAAGCCTTAACTTCTTTAGGCTCTATGATTTGTGTAAGCGAACATTCACCAGCCTTGTTGACGATAAGAGCCTGACCAGGTTGAAGTTCGCAAACATCGTCACACTCTATGTCGAATGTGGTCTGCAATACCGGGCGCTCACTTGCTAACACCACAAACTCATCGTTCTTGTAATAGAATGCAGGACGAATGCCCCAAGGGTCGCGCATAGAGAACATCTCACCAGAACCAGTGATTCCGCACACTACGTAGCCACCATCGAAATGAGTCATTGTAGTTTTAAGCACATTACTCATCTTCACATGGTCTTCAATATATTTTGTAATCTCTACATCTTGCATCTCCATAGCCTTAGCCGCCACAAAGTTTCGTTCTACCTCTCGGTCCAAGCGATGGCCCATGAGTTCGAGCATAATGTAAGAGTCGCTATATATTCTTGGACATTGTCCTTGACGAGTAAGCAACGAGAACACCTCTTCGATGTTTGTCATGTTGAAGTTGCCACACAAGCAAAGGTTCTTAGCCCTCCAGTTGTTTCGGCGAAGGAAAGGATGTACATACGAGATTCCGCTCTTTCCTGTTGTTGAATAGCGCAGATGTCCCATGTATAGCTGTCCAAGAAAGCCCTCCTTTACTCGCGAGAATATTTCAGTTATAGCATTCGCACCCTCAGCTCGCTCACGAAACATGTATTCGTTGCCAGGCTCTATATCGAGATCAACACACGCCATGCCTGCACCTTCCTGTCCACGATTGTGCTGTTTCTCCATCAGAAGATAGAGTTTGTTCAAGCCAAAATAGCGCGAACCATATTTCTTTTCGTAATAGTCGAGTGGTTTTAGCAATCGTATGAGTGCTACACCACAGTCCTCGTGAATTTCTTCTAACATACTATTTTCTACGTTGCTTTAATTAGTTTGTGATTGTTGTTTTATCTCATTAAAAGCCACATATATATAATAATGTGTGAGCCACACTACTCTACTGTTACGCTCTTTGCAAGATTTCTTGGTTGGTCTACATCCTTTCCCTTACACACAGCCACATGGTAAGCCAATAGCTGCAATGGAATAGTTGCAATCAGCGGTTCAAGACACTCAAGTGTATCAGGAAGTTCAATAACCTCATCAGCAATCTTAGATATTGTATCGTCGCCCTTTGACACAAGAGCTATCACACGACCATTTCTTGCCTTTATCTCTTGAATGTTCGAAAGCACCTTTTCGTATAGCTCATTGTGAGTTGCTATAACCACAACAGGCATATCAGAATCTATCAATGCAATCGGACCATGCTTCATTTCTGCAGCAGGATAACCCTCGGCATGAATATAGCTTATTTCTTTTAGTTTCAAAGCTCCTTCCAAAGCCACAGGATAGCTAAAGCCTCGACCTAAGTAGAGGAAGTTGCGAGCGTATGTAAAAGTACGACTAAGGTCTGCAATGCGGTCATTTAGTTTCAGTACCTCTTCCATCTTTGCAGGAATCTCTTGCAATCCCTTTACTATAGTCACGTACTCTTCATGACTTATTGTTCCCATAACGTCAGCAAGAGCAAGTGCCAACATAGTGAGCACAGTCACCTGACCTGTAAATGCTTTTGTAGAAGCCACACCTATCTCAGGTCCAACATGGATGTAAGAACCAGTATCGGTGGCGCGAGGTATGCTTGAACCTACAGCATTACAGATACCGTAGATGAAAGCGCCCATCTCTTTAGCCAACTTGATAGCAGCAAGAGTATCAGCAGTCTCGCCACTCTGAGAGATAGCGATAACTACGTCGCCTGCTCCTACCACAGGGTTGCGATAACGGAACTCTGATGCATACTCCACTTCAACAGGTATACGACAGAGGTTTTCCAATATCTGCTTACCAATAAGTCCTGCATGCCAGCTTGTTCCACAAGCCACGATGATGATTCGTTTTGCACTGATTAGCTCTTTGCGATAATCAAGAACGGCAGACAAAGATACCTTATTTCCTTCGACATTGATACGACCAAGCATACATGTCTTCAGACATTCTGGTTGTTCAAAGATCTCTTTCAACATGAAGTGTGGGAAGCCACCCTTCTCTATCTGTCCGAGGTTGATGTTTACTTTCTTAACTACAGCATCCTGCTTTTCGTTATAAATGTCAACAACCTTAAGTTCTTCTCCAGGCACTAACACTGCAATATTTCCATCTTCGAGATATACTACCTTGTCGGTATATTCTACGATAGGACTTGCATCTGAACCAAGATAGAATTCGCCATCACCAATACCCACTACCAATGGACTCTGCTTGCGTGCGGCTATTATCTGTCGTGGATTGTTCCTATCAAGCACAGCTACAGCATATGCACCAATAACCTGATGCAATGCCACCTGCACAGCTGTCAGCAAATCCACGTTGCGTGTTGTCTGTATATATTCTATGAGCTGCACCAACACCTCAGTATCTGTCTGCGAGCGGAAGTGCATGCCTTTTTCTTCTAATCTTTTCTTTATCTCTGCATAGTTCTCAATAATACCATTGTGAATTATTGCGAGATTCTTTGATTCAGAATAATGTGGGTGTGCATTTACGCTTGATGGTTCGCCATGTGTTGCCCAACGAGTGTGAGCGATACCCACCATACCTGTAATGTCCTTATCTGCGCAAAAAGCTTCAAGGTCGGCAACCTTTCCCTTAGTCTTATAGACGTTCAAGTCGCCTTTATCATTTATCATAGCGACACCAGCACTATCATACCCTCTATACTCCAAGCGTTTTAATCCATTCACGAGAATTGGATAAGCCTGCTTAGTACCTATATATCCTACAATACCACACATATTTATTAAATTTGTATTTGTATATTAAAAAAAATTGAAAGACCAACCATCAATTGCTTGACGACTAAGATCTTTCAATTTTTTATTTTCATATTATATTAATTACGTAAAATGTTAACCAACAAAGAAGCGACACTTGTCACGATACCTACAAACGAGAACCAAATAGTAGTAGAGCTACCAATAGCAGAGTTCTTAGCCTGAACACCGTTAGGCTCTACATACACAATATCATTCTGCTGCAAATAGTAATAAGGCGAGCTAATAATATTGGCATCATTGAGGTTAAGTCGATGAATAGTCTTCTGTCCATTAGCCTCCTCACGAATCAACATCACATTGTCACGTTTACCATAAATAGTCAAGTCACCAACAGAAGCTAACGCCTCAAGAATGCTCATTTTCTCAGTTCCTACAGGAACAACGCCTGGACTTCGAACCTCACCAATGATAGTCACACGATAGCTCGACATTCTAACAGTAACAATAGGATTCTCGTCTTCTGCCAAAAAAGCCTTTATCTTAGATTTTACCAAATCTTGACATTCATTCTTTGTCAAGCCTGCAACCTTTATTTTTCCAACAACAGGATAATCAATTTCGCCATCATTATCAACAAGATATGTTTGTAGCACTCCACTACCTCCATAAGTCTGACCTGTAACATTCAGAGTATTAGAAATCGTAAGATTGAAAGGAGTCGCAGCTTCAGGATTTGTTGTACTTACAGTAATAGTAAGAATATCCTTAGGCATAATTTTCGCATCATACAAGCCTTCTGATCGTTTAACCACCCCATCTACGGCATTTTGAAAATAAGCCACTTTCTTACTACTTGCACAGCTTGCAAGCATAAGTATCATTAAAGCGAAAATGCTAAATGAGAGTACATTTTTCTTCATAATTAGTAATTGTTGCCTTGAAATTTTTGCAAAATTAATACTAAATTCCGAATTTGGCAAGCGTTTATAGAAATTTATTTTGTTTTCTTTATATTTCGCTTGTAAGTTAGATTTTTATTCTTAACTTTGTGGAACATTTTAATAATAACCAACACATTTTCCAACAATGTCTGGTATAACAAACAACAGCAAAACATGGACAACAATATTGAGATAAAAGGAGCACGAGTTAACAACCTTAAAGGTATTAATCTAAGTATTCCGCGCAATGAATTTATCGTCGTGACAGGTGTTTCTGGCTCTGGCAAATCATCATTGGCTTTCGACACTCTCTACGCTGAAGGTCAACGCAGATATGTCGAATCTCTTTCAGCTTATGCCAGACAGTTCTTAGGAAGGGTAAAGAAACCTGAATGTGATTTCATAAAAGGATTGCCTCCTGCTATTGCCATTGAGCAAAAGGTCACAGCACGCAACCCTCGATCTACAGTTGGAACAAGCACCGAGATATACGAGTATCTTCGTCTGCTCTTTGCACGCATTGGTAAGACAATCTCACCAATTTCGGGTCAAGAGGTTAAGAAGAATAATGTAGAGGATATAATTAATTGCACTAAGCAATATTCTGTAGGCACTCGCTTCATGGTGTTATCTCCAATATTGCCTGCCGAAGGTCGCACTTTCGACCAACAGCTTGATATATATATTAAGGAGGGATATTCCAGAATCCTTGTCAACAACAAAGTTGTTCGCATCGAAGATTTACTCGAAAACTACGATTCTTCAAAGGATTCTAAGGAAAAAGACTCATGGCTCGTCATCGACCGCATGTCGATAGAAGATAGCAAGGAATTTCTTTCTCGCCTTACCGACTCTATCGAAACAGCCATGTTTGAAGGCAATGGAGCTTGCCGACTAACATTCATGCCTTCTAATATCAATTACGATTTCTCTACTCGCTTTGAAGCCGACGGCATCACTTTTGAGGAACCAACAGATAACTTGTTTTCATTTAATTCGCCCGTAGGTGCATGTCCTACATGCGAGGGCTTTGGCATGGTGATGGGTATCGATGAAAAGCTTGTCATACCAAACACTTCGCTTAGTGTATATGATGAGTGTGTGCAATGTTGGCATGGCGAAAAGATGAAGATGTGGCATACGGAGTTTTGCCGTAAAGCAGCCATCGACAACTTTCCTATCTTTAAGCCTTATTTTGAATTGAGTCGCAAAGAGAAAGATATGCTTTGGCACGGTCTGCCATGTCAGAAGCATTTGCCATTAAACGAAAGAGTATGTATCGATTCTTTCTTCCAGATGGTGAAAGACAACATGTATAAGATACAATTTCGTGTAATGATGAGTCGCTATCGTGGCAAGACTATCTGCCCAGATTGTCATGGCACGAGGTTAAAGAAAGAAGCTTCATGGGTTAAGATAAATGGCTTATGTATCAACGACTTGATAGAAATGCCTATATCAAACCTTGAACAATGGTTCGACAATATTTCTTTAACCGAGCATGAAACAGCAATAGCAAAACGCCTACTCACAGAAATCAAGAATCGCTTGCATTTCCTCAACGAAGTGGGCTTGGGATATCTAACTCTAAACAGAGCGTCAAATACTCTTTCGGGTGGCGAGAGTCAGCGCATCAACCTCACTACTTCTTTGGGTAGTTCGCTTGTAGGTTCGCTGTATATTCTCGATGAGCCAAGCATCGGTCTTCATACTCGCGACTCATTCCGACTCATCAAGGTTCTTAGAGAGTTGCAAGCTCTTGGCAACACAGTAGTAGTGGTAGAGCACGACAAAGACATCATGAATGCTGCCGACCAAATTATTGATGTTGGTCCTGATGCAGGCACACATGGTGGCGAGATTGTATTCCAAGGCATGCCTCCTAAACCAGGCGATGCTGTAAGCGCAGACAACAGAAGCCACACTGTAGACTATCTCACGGGCAAAGAACAGATTGCTGTTCCTGCTTCGCGTCGTAGTTGGAACATGAGTCTCACGCTCAAAGGTTGCCGAATGAACAATCTCAAGGGGGTGGATGCTAAGATTCCGCTCAACATTCTCACTGTTGTCACAGGTGTATCAGGTTCTGGCAAATCGTCATTAATAAAGGGTATCCTCTACCCTGCTCTAAAACGTAAGCTCGACGAAGTGGCTGACATTCCAGGCGAATACTTAGGCATGGAGGGCGACTACAAAAAAATTTCTCACGTAGAATTTGTCGACCAAAATCCAATTGGTAAGAGTTCACGCTCTAATCCTGCTACTTATGTCAAAGCCTACGACTATATTCGTGCCCTGTTTGCCGAACAGCCATTAGCTAAGCAGCTTGGATTCATACCGCAGTTCTTCTCTTTCAATACCGAAGGTGGACGATGTGAAGAATGTAAGGGTGCTGGCACAATCACTGTCGAAATGCAATTCATGGCAGACATCGTTTTGGAATGTGATGCTTGTCATGGTCAAAGATTCAAGCACGATGTTCTTGACGTTAGATATCGCGACAAGAATATCAACGATGTGCTGAATATGACTGTTAGCGAGGCCATCACCTTCTTCGACAATGATGATGCCAAAAAGCGCGGTAGCAACAATCGAGCAATCATCGACCGACTAAAACCTCTTGAGGATGTTGGCCTAGGTTACATCAAGTTGGGACAAAACTCTTCAACCATGTCGGGTGGCGAAAACCAACGTGTAAAACTCGCCTACTTCATTGGTCAAGAGAAGCAGTCGCCTACTCTATTCATCTTCGACGAGCCTACCACAGGTCTACACTTCCACGACATATCCAAACTTATGAAGGCTTTCAACGCTCTTCTTGAGCGCGGTCATTCTATCGTTGTTATTGAACACAACATGGAGGTCATAAAATGTGCTGACTGGATAATCGATCTCGGACCAGAAGGTGGTAACAAGGGTGGAAACATCGTCTTTGCTGGCACACCTGAAGAATGTGCTAAATGCAAAGATAGCATCACTGGCAGATATCTCAAAGATGAACTAAACATGTAATCTTCTAATACCCAACAACGAAAATGAAGAAAAGCATATTGCTATTATTGCTTGCCCTTGTGGCTTATGGCATCAGTTCTATAAATAGCAAGGATAGTGCTGACGAAAAAGATATTCAGAATAATGTCAGCACATCTGCCAAAGGCTCCAAGAGTCCTAAAGTCAACAGCACTATAAGCTACGAACTTCCTGCTCCACTCACCAATCGCCAAGAACAGATAGTTGAGCATACTGGCTACACCTTATCATACAACAAAGACCATAACACTCCCAACTGGTCGGCATGGATGCTGACAAAGGAAAAGACAGAGGGTACTGTTGAGCGTTGCAGAAAGTTTTGGGCAGACCCCAATATATCGCAACTCTATCGCGTAGACTATTTCGACTATAAAGGTAGCGGATATGATCGTGGTCATATGTGTCCTGCAGGCGATATGAAATGGAGCGAAGCTGCTATGCACGATTGCTTCTATATGTCAAACATGTGTCCGCAGGAGCATGCACTAAACAATGGCTCATGGAAAAAACTCGAAGAGGCATGCCGACAATGGGCTACTAACGAGGACACCATATATATAATATGTGGACCGGTATACAAAGGTACCAAACACGAGCGTATAGGTATCAACCATGTCATAGATGTTCCAGAAGGATTCTTCAAAGCTGTACTGTCGCTTCGCAAAGGCAACGAAAAAGCCATTGGTTTCTATTACGACAACTCCGACCAGCGTCAATCTATGCAGCATGCCGCCATGTCGGTAGACGACCTTGAAGAACTCACGGGCATCGACTTCTTCCATCAGCTCGACGATGAAACAGAAAACAGAGTCGAAAGCTCATTTTCGCTAAAAGAATGGAATGCTAACTAAGATACAAACCAAAAGTTAGCAACAATAATAACAACGTCAATTATAAAAGTCAAACTTACAGACTCGTATAATTGACGTTTTTATATATTATTGCACATAGTACTGAAATCAAAGTGCCACTAAAACCACCCCGCAACACACACAAATGAAAATTTTATGTATTTTTTTGCCCTTTTATATATGGTTTTAAAATATAATATGTATATTTGCTACATAAAGCTATAATGTAGCTTACATATCACTTCTAAAATTATACACAACACATTATATATAGTAACTTATGAAGATTTCTATACTTATCGCCATTTCATCAATTGAAACACGATAATATTTTTCGTTTAGTACTTTTTATCCCTATTATTATAATTTATTCGTTTAAGTATGAAGAAGAATTACTTCGTTCTGATCATTTTGTTTGTGATCATTGCATCGTTAAAAGCTAATGCCTTCAACATTACAGTGAATGTTGACGATGCATCAAGAGTATCACTGTATTTGGGCTCATCTAAGCAGACATTGACCGATGGTGACAATGTGCTGGATGTTAAGACTGGCGACCGTCTCTATTTCTCGGCAAACACAGGCTATGTGTTGAAGTCGGTGATGAACGGACTACTGCCGAAACCATCAGCTCGCTAACAAGCTGCATGATTGGTCTTGATGAAGCTACCCATACAGACGCTAAATGGATTGTGACAACTTGCCCACTCGACGATGTTCGTACAGCATCATGCAAAGTTATTGTTGACGACGCCTCTAAAGTTACTCTCGGCTTTTCGGGCACATACACCACTTATGCTCTCAAAGATGGCGAGAATGACGTTAAGTTCGTTCCTGAAGTAGAGTCTACTTTTGCCATTTCAGCAAAGGACAACTCTGTATCACTTTACAGCGTAAAGAAGAACTCGGAGCCTGTATCTCCACAGTATGGCACCTACAGAATCGACGTTGTAAATGGTGACAAGATTGAAATTCAAGCCAACTTCCCTGACGAGGACTACAGCGTGAAATTCAACCTCAGCGAGAAGGCTGAAGGCTTTATCACTAAGGTACAGGTAAATGGTGTAGAAGTTAAGAATTTCATGGACGACAACTTCACCGTAAAGGCTGGTTCGCAAGTTTCTATAACAGGCAACACTAACGACTATTCGTTAGAATCGTTCAAGGTAAACGGTAGCGATGTAGATTTCTACGGAAGCTATAGCTTTATGGTGACAGGTCCAACAAATGTTGACATCGTAGCTCACAAATATGGCAATATAAGCGCCGTTTTGGATATCGACGACGCTTCACACGTAACAGTATACAAAGGCTATTCTTATTATGGCACCAGCGTGGAAGTAAAAACCGGAAAGAACACTATCGAGGTGCCAGAATCAACACCTGTCATAGCCATAAAGGCAAACGATGGTTACACCCTCGTCAGCGTAAGCGACGGTACAACAGATTTCGTAGAGCGAGACGGCAATAGCGAGGTAAACGTAAAGGTAACAGACGCTATGAACATAACTGTTAAGACAGCAGAACTGGTTCGCGACAAGAATGCCGTAGTTTACGTAGAAGACGCTTCAGTACCTTCATACATGCGTTTCATGCGCAAGGACTACACCACAATAGATTTGGCAACAGGCTACAACCATATACCATTCTATGATGGCGACCTTCCATTCAGTTCTTCATTCTATGGCACATCAACCCTAAATGTATACAAGAACGACGAACTCGTGGAGCCTCAGTATACTGGTGCAACATCATATACTCTCAACGTAGAGGATAACGATGTAGTGAAGTTCTTCTTCACAAAGACACCTGCCATAGCAAAGGCTACAGTCACAGTAGAGGGCGATGCTAAGGAACTCACTGCAGTAAAGGATCAGATAAAGGAAGTAGCTGATTTCACCAATCCAATTCCATGTCTTGAGGATACAGAACTGTCGTTCAGCGTATCAGATAAGTCTAGCGTAAAATCGTTTACCATGAACGGTACTGCCGTTACTCCACAGGAAGACGGAACCTACAAGGTTATCATTACTGCTGATAGCGGCATCAAGGTTGAGTTAGGCATTGCATCGGGCATTAAGAGCATAACAGGTTCTGAAAATAAGGCTAACAACGTCTACACTACAGACGGAGTTTTGGTAATAAAGAATGCTACACGCAGTCAGATTGACGGATTAGCTAAAGGCATCTATATCATCAATGGCAAGAAAATAATACGTTAAAAAACATATGATTAAACAGAATTTATTAGCAGGATTAGCATTGTGCACCATGACTGTAGGTGCACATGCTGCATCCCCTGACGACTCACAAGTGTGGGTCGTTTCAAAAGACTGGAGTACAAAGAGCTACAACATTAGCAATTTGAAAAAGATTGTATTCCACGAGTCTGAGTTAAGCCTCATCGACCGTAACGACAATGAGAGCAAGGAATCATATTCCAACCTTTTCAAGCTTATGTTTAATGGCGACCCTACTGGTTTTGAGAACGTTACAACAGAGCGACTTTCCGTGGTATACAGGGATGGAGTTATTAATGTTAACGGATGGACAGAAGGTTGTGCCGATGTTGCATTCTATGACATTAGCGGAAACATGCATGGTTCTATCAAAGCATGGAACGGCGGACAGATAAACGTAAGCCACCTGTCTAAAGGCATGTATATAATGAAAATCAAGGGTTATTCAATGAAATTTATAGTAAAATAAAAAAATACAACGAGAAATGAAAACACGTTATTATATCATCACATTTATTGCACTTTTTTTGTGTAACATGGCAGTTTCTGCACAGGAGCGCAATCCTAACAGAATGGTCTTCCACAAGGGCGACAAGGTATTAAAGACTTACTCGGTGGATGAGCTTGACGACATCACTTTCGACTATGTTGAAAATAAGGAAGTTGGCATCACTGTAAAGGAGACCACAGAAAACAGTTGCATGGTAAGCTTCACTATGCCTGACAACTGTAGCTATTATTATGTAGCCGCTGTAACAGCCGAGCACTCTGACCTTACACAGTATGTACAGGCACATTATGCAGCAAAGCTCACAAAGAGCAAAGAATATGAGTTCACAAACCTAAGATCTGGAATTGATTATTATATCTTAGCATTGCCTATAGATAAGTACGGATTGTCTACAGTACTTTCAAAGAAGAATATCAAAACCATTTCTTCACAGTATGAGAACAGAGCTTCAACATTCTTCGACGTAGACTACTGGGCAGATACTTACATGAATGGTTATCAAAACTTCGTTATCCGTATGGGCGACTGTCTTCACTTGGGCGTATATCCAAAAGGTAATGGTAGAATCTACAACTTCAGTATCTACTGCAAGACAGCTGACGGCACCGACGAACCAATGCCTCAGCCAGGTACATATACATATTATAAAGGCGACACGCCTATCGACATGTGTATGGAATATTCTGAGAGCTTGATGTTGGAGTATTCTAATTACGAATATTCAAAGGATACCTATGATAGCAAGACCATTAAGTATGACGACGCATCTCTTACTATTGAGAAGAATACAGACGGCACATACACTGTAAAAGCTCTTATCAAGCAAGAAAATGGCGAACTCGTTGAACTCACATATACAGGCGAAGTTACTTACAGGGATAAGTCATTCAAGGGCTACACAGGTCCTAACCTCAACAAGGATATCACATTCACTTGCGACTATCTCGTACCTTACGACCTCGATGGTGTATGCTTCGAGATTATGGACGGTGGTGATCCTTCTGCAGAGGGAGCATCATGGTACAAGCGCAACCGTGTAACCATCTTCCTTGCTGACGATGGTAAAGGTTTACCACGCCTTGGCACATTCAAAGTAACAAAGGATGGTGCAAACGGAACTGTACAGGAGGGTTACTACAAGAACTATGGTGGTGGCGTATCTGGATCTTTCGGTACACGTTATGAATACAATGAGGCTCCAACCCAGATGGCTACATTCGGCTTCGTAAATGGTGGTTCAGTTACTATCAGCAAGAACAGCACAACCGGCGACTACACCATCGCTACCGACTTCATCACCGACAAGGGACGTTCTATCAAGGCTACATACACAGGACCATTCAAGAGCAAAAGAGCTTCTTCAATGCTAAAGAAGCGTAACTTGCGTATTGCTCCTGCTGTAGCAAAGTAAAGAAGACATAATTGGTCTGAGAACAGACTATAGTATATAAATAAAAGGACTCATCCTACATTATGAGTGAACATCATTTATCACTCATATGTAGGATGAGTTTTTTTTTATGCAGCAACGGCAATCAAAGTTATAATGTATAAACACCTAATTACCACCATTAAACCCAAATCGGTCATTAGAAAAAGT
>HF994186.1:0-1151 GCA_000436915.1 Prevotella sp. CAG:1092
AGAACGTGCTCTGTACGGAGATATCGAAAGCCGGCACCCTGCAAGGACCAGCCATCGAACTATATCGCCAAATCATGGACGCTTACCCCACCCTACACCTCATAGCAAGTGGCGGCGTGGGCTGCACCAACGACATTCGCAACCTTAACGACAGCGGCATTCCAGCCGTGGTATTCGGCAAGGCATTCTATGAAGGAAAAATAAATATCGAAGAGCTATGGCAACTTTAGCAAAACGCATCATACCATGCCTCGACGTGAAGAATGGCGAAACCGTTAAGGGCACCAACTTTGTGAATCTGCGTAGCGCTGGCGACCCTGTGGCTTTGGGCAAAGCTTATAGCGATATGGGAGCCGACGAGCTGGTGTTTCTCGACATCACGGCAAGCTTCGAGGAGCGCAAAACCTTTACCGACATGGTGACAAAGGTGGCGCAAGAGATAAACATTCCGTTCACCGTGGGTGGCGGAATAAATAAACTGGAAGACGTGGAACGTCTGCTCAACGCAGGAGCCGACAAGGTGAGCATCAACTCAGCAGCCATCCGTACTCCTAACCTCATCGATGAGATAGCTGGCAAATTTGGCTCGCAAGTGTGTGTGTGTGCTATCGATGCACGCCACGACGAAGACGGTTGGCATTGCTACGTGAAGGGTGGCAGAGAACGAGTAGAACTCGGACTCTTCGACTGGGCACACCAGGTGCAAGAGCGTGGCGCTGGCGAGATATTATTCACCAGCATGGATCACGACGGAGTGAAGCAAGGATTTGCCAACGAAGCTTTGGCTGAGCTTGCCGACAACCTGTCGATACCCGTGATAGCAAGTGGCGGTGCAGGCACCATGGAGCATTTCAAAGATGCTTTCGTAAAGGGCAAAGCTGATGCTGCATTGGCAGCAAGCGTGTTCCACTTCGGCGAAATAGCAATACCTGAGCTAAAAGATTATCTCTGGCAACAGGGAATAAACGTGAGGAGATAAGCTTTCACACGCGTACATATATATAATAAGGTGACAGACAAAACACAACGCAAAAATGGAAATAGACTTTGAAAAGACAGGCGGACTCGTTCCTGCCATCATACAGGATGCAAATACAAAGAATGTATTGATGCTTGGATACATGAACCAAGAGGCTTTCGACAAGACCATG
>HF994186.1:1188-2402 GCA_000436915.1 Prevotella sp. CAG:1092
TACCTTCTGGAGCCGCTCGCGCAACTGCCTCTGGACAAAGGGCGAAACATCAGGCAACTTTCTCGACCTGGTGAGCATCAAGAACGACTGCGACAACGATACGCTACTCGTCAAGGCTGTGCCTCATGGTCCAACATGCCACACAGGCACCGACACCTGCTGGGGCGAAGACAACGAGAGCAATCCATTGGCTTTTCTCTCAGAACTGCAGGACTTCATAGAGCGTCGCCACAAAGAGATGCCTGAGGGCAGCTACACCACAAGTCTTTTCCAAAAAGGCGTTAACCGCATAGCACAGAAAGTGGGCGAAGAAGCTCTCGAGACTGTCATTGAAGCCACCAACGGCACTAACGACAAACTCATCTACGAGGCTTCCGACATGTTCTACCACCTCATAGTGCTGCTCACCGAAAAGGGCCTACGCATAGAGGATGTGGCTGCAGAACTGCAAAAACGCCACGACCCTAACTGGGATAAAGCCCGAAGGGTGAAAAAGAGTAAAGAGTAAATTGCTAATAAAAGATATGCTAATAGAATATAAAAACGTAAACATCTACCAGCAAGGCAAATTAGTGCTTGAGGGTGTAGACTTCCATGTAGACGAAGGAGAATTCATCTACATCATTGGTAAGGTGGGCTCTGGAAAGAGTTCACTACTGAAAACAACATACTGCGAGCTCGACCTCATGAAAGACGAGGCTGAGAAGGCAGAAGTGTTAGGACGCAATGTGGTGAGCCTGAAGCGCAAGGAAATACCTGCACTAAGACGCGAATTGGGAATAATATTCCAAGACTTCCAGTTGTTGCACGACCGCACGGTTTACGACAACCTGGAATTCGTGCTAAAAGCCACAGGATGGAAAAACAAGAAAGATATTAAAAAGCGTATCGACGAGGTGCTGGCTGATGTCGGCATGCAAGAGAAGATACACTCTATGCCTCACGAACTTTCGGGTGGCGAACAGCAGCGTATTTCTATAGCTCGCGCATTGCTCAACGAGCCAAAGGTGATAATTGCCGACGAGCCAACGGGAAACCTCGACCCTGAAACAGCAACATCAATCCTGAATGTGCTGAAGAGCATCACTCAGACCGGCACAGCCGTGGTGATGACCACTCACAACTTGCCTATAATCGACCAGTTCCCAGGCATCGTTTACCAATGCAAGGATGGTCACATGGCAGACATCACTAAGGATTTCACTAAGATCTCT
>HF994187.1 GCA_000436915.1 Prevotella sp. CAG:1092
GTCAGAGCACTCACGGTCAGGACGACCGCGCACGCAAACCGGGATCTATCGGTGCTTGTTCTTACCCAGCAAAGGTATTCAAGGGTATGCGCATGGGTGGCCAGATGGGTGGCGACCGCGTAACTACTCAGAATCTTCAGGTGTTAAAGGTTATTCCAGAGCAGAACCTTCTTATCGTTAAGGGTTCTTTCGCTGGATGCAAAGGTTCAACTGTTTTAATTGAGAAATAATGGAAGTTAGTGTTTTGAACATAAACGGTCAGGAGACCGGAAGAAAGGTTGCCCTCAACGATGCAATCTATGGTATTGAGCCTAACGAACACGTTCTCTACCTCGCTGTAAAGCAGTATCTCGCTAACCAGCGTCAAGGTACAGCTAAGTCTAAGGAAAGAAGCGAGATGAGCGGTTCTACTCGCAAGCTCGGTCGTCAGAAGGGCGGCGGTGGCGCTCGTCGTGGTGATATCAATTCTCCAGTACTCGTAGGTGGAGGCCGCGTATTCGGTCCTAAGCCACGTGACTATCGTCAGAAGCTTAACAAAAAAGTAAATATTCTTGCTCGTAAATCAGCTCTCTCTTATCAGGCTAAGGAGAATGGTATTATCGTAGTAGAAGATTTCACTCTTGAGGCTCCAAAGACTAAAGATTTCTTAAACATTGTAAAAAATCTTAAAGTCGAGGGCAAGAAAGTGCTCGTAGTTTTGCCAACTGAGGATAAAAACGTATATTTGTCAGCTCGCAATTTGAAAGAGGCTCAGGTAATGGGCGCAGCAAACATCAATACGTATAAAATTTTGAATGCTGACGCTGTAATCATTGCTGAAAGTTCTCTCGAGACAATTGATAAGATCTTAACCAAGTAATTAAAGGAGAATTAGATTTATGGCATATATCATCAAACCATTGGTCACTGAGAAGATGACCAAGATTACAGACAAGAAGTCAAATCGTTATGGCTTCATTGTACGTCCAGAGGCTAACAAACTCCAAATCAAGGCTGAGGTTGAGAGTCTTTACAAAGTTAATGTAGTAGATGTGAACACTCTTCTTTATGCTGGCAAGCGTCAGGCACGCTACACTAAGGCAGGTCTCGTAAAGGGACAGAAGACTTCGTTCAAGAAAGCAATCGTTACCCTTAAAGAGGGTGAATCAATCGATTTTTACAGCAATATTGAATAAATAAAATGGCAGTACGCAAATTTAATCCCGTTACACCGGGACAAAGACACAAAGTTATTGGCACGTTCGAAGAGATTACTGCATCCGTGCCAGAAAAGTCTCTCGTTTACGGAAAGCGTTCTACCGGTGGTCGAAACAACACCGGTAAGATGACAGTCCGCTACATCGGCGGTGGTCACAAGAAGAAGTATCGTCTTATCGACTTCAAGCGAGAGAAAGATGGTGTTCCAGCTGTAGTAAAGTCAATCGAGTACGATCCAAACCGTTCGGCTCGAATTGCACTTCTTTACTATGCTGATGGTGAAAAACGTTATATTATTGCTCCTAACGGACTGCAAGTAGGTGCAACGCTTATGTCAGGCGCAGAAGCTGCCCCTGAGGTAGGTAATGCTCTTCCTCTTCAGAACATTCCTGTAGGTACTGTAATTCACAACATTGAGTTGCGTCCAGGACAGGGTGCTTTGTTGGTTCGTTCGGCTGGTAATTTTGCTCAGTTGACCTCTCGTGAGATTGCTCCTAACGGACTTCAGGTAGGCGCTACTTTGATGTCAGGTGCAGATGCTGCTCCTGAGATAGGTAATTGTCTTCCTTTGGCTGTATTACGCTGATGGTGAAAAGCGTTACATTGTTGCTCCTAACGGACTCAAGGTAGGCGCTACCGTAATGTCAGGCGCAGACGCTGCTCCTGAAATCGGTAATGCTCTTCCTTTGGCTAACATTCCTGTAGGTACAGTACTCAGTTGACCTCTCGTGAGGGTAGCTATTGCGTTATTAAACTCCCTTCTGGAGAAACACGCAAGATTCTATCTGCTTGTAAGGCTACTGTAGGTAGTGTAGGTAACTCTGACCACGCACTTGAGCAGTCTGGTAAGGCTGGTCGTTCACGCTGGTTGGGACGTCGTCCTCACAACCGTGGTGTTGTTATGAACCCTGTTGATCACCCAATGGGTGGTGGTGAAGGACGTCAGTCTGGTGGTCACCCACGTTCACGTAAGGGTCTCTACGCTAAGGGTCTCAAGACTCGTGCACCTAAGAAGCTTTCTAACAAGTATATTATTGAAAGAGCTAACAAAAAATAAAGCATAAATTATGAGTCGTTCACTTAAAAAGGGTCCATATATCAACGTATCTCTTGAGAAGAAGATTCTCGCAATGAACGAGAGCGGCAAGAAGACTGTTGTTAAGACTTGGGCCAGAGCATCAATGATCTCACCTGATTTCGTGGGACACACTGTTGCAGTTCATAACGGAAATAAATTCATCCCTGTTTACATCACAGAGAACATGGTAGGACACAAGCTCGGAGAATTTTCTCCAACTCGTCGCTTCGGTGGTCACTCTGGTAACAGAAAGTAAACGGGTAACCATTTAAACATTAAGAAAAATAATGGGAGCAAGAAAACATATAGCGGCTGAAAAACTTAAGGAAGCCCGCAAAAATTTGTACTTTGCCAAGCTCGTTGGCGTTCCTTCTTCTCCACGTAAAATGCGCTACGTTGTAGACATGATCCGTGGTATGGAAGTTAACCGCGCCCTCGGAGTACTCAGATTCTCAAAGAAACACGCTGCAGCAGATGTTGAGAAACTTCTTCGCTCAGCTATCAATAACTGGGAACAGAAAAACGACCGCAAGGCCGAAGACGGCGAACTCTATGTAAGTAGAGTTTTCGTTGACGAAGGTGTCACAATGAAGCGCATGCGTCCAGCTCCACAGGGACGCGGTTACAGAATTCGTAAGCGCAGCAATCACGTGACTCTCTATGTAGATACCAAAACTAATGACGAAAAATAATAAGTAGAATGGGACAGAAAGTTAATCCTATAAGCAACCGACTGGGTATTATCCGTGGTTGGGATTCTAATTGGTTCGGTGGTAAGAACTTCGGAGACAACCTCGTAGAGGATCAGAAAATCCGTAAGTATCTTAACGAGCGCCTTGCAAAGGCAAGCGTTTCTCGCATCGTCATCGAACGTACTTTGAAACTCGTTACCATCACTATTTGCACAGCCCGTCCGGGTATCGTCATTGGTAAGGGTGGTCAGGATGTTGACAAACTTAAGGAAGAGTTGAAGAAGCTCTACGATAAGGAAATTCAGATCAACATCTTCGAAGTTAAGAAACCAGAATTGGACGCTAATATTGTAGCCAATAACATCGCTCGCCAGGTTGAAGGCAAAATCGCTTACCGTCGTGCCATTAAGATGGCAGTCCAGAACACTATGCGTGCTGGAGCAGAGGGTATCAAAGTCCAAATCTGTGGTCGTCTGAATGGTGCCGAAATGGCACGTAAGGAAATGTATAAGGAAGGACGTACTCCTCTTCATACACTTCGCTCAGATATCGACTATTGCCAGGCTGAAGCCTTGACAAAGGTAGGTCTTCTCGGTATCAAGGTTTGGATTTGCAAGGGTGAGGTTTACGGAAAGCGTGACCTTACTGTAAACTTTGCACAGGAGAAGCAGAACGGTGGCCGCAACAACAACACTCTAACAACCGTGGTGGTAATCGTAAAAGAAACAATAACCGTTAAATTTTAGAAAGCTATCATGTTACAGCCAAAAAGAGTTAAATATAGAAGACCTCAAGGTCGTGACCGTGGTAATCGTCGTAGAAACAATAACCGTTAAAAGTAAGAAGCTACAATGTTACAGCCAAAAAGAGTTAAATATAGAAGACCTCAAGACGGACGCGGCAATAAAGGCAACGCCCACAGAGGTACACAATTGGCATTCGGTTCTTTCGGTATCAAGACACTTGAGGCTAAATGGATCAATAGCCGCCAGATTGAGGCAGCTCGTATTGCCGTAAACCGCTACATGCAGCGTGAAGGTCAGGTTTGGATTCGTATCTTCCCTGACAAGCCAATCACTCGCAAGCCTGCTGATGTCCGTATGGGTAAAGGTAAGGGTGATCCTGCAGGATGGGTTGCTCCTGTAACTCCAGGACGCATCCTCTTTGAGGTAGAAGGTGTAAGTTTTGATGTTGCTAAGGAGGCTCTTCGCCTCGCAGCTCAGAAACTGCCAGTTAAAACTAAGTTTGTCGTACGACGTGATTTCGATAAAAACGCTTAATTTATGAAGATTAATGAAATTAAAGAGCTCGAAACCAAGGACTTGGTAGAGAAGCTTGAGAATACAAAGGGTGAGTTGGCTCAAATGAAGCTCAACCACAACATCTCTCCTCTCGCTGATACTTCTGTGATTAAGAAGACACGTCGCGATATCGCTCGTATGAATACAGAACTCCGCCAAAGAGAACTTAATAAATAACAGTGGTCGAGATGGAAACAAGAAATTTAAGAAAAGTAAGACAGGGTGTCGTAATCAGTAACAAAATGGACAAGACCATTGTTATTGCTGCTAAGTTCAAGGAGAAGCACCCAATCTATGGTAAGTTTGTCCAGAAGACAAAGAAGTATCATGCTCATGATGAGAAGAACGAAGCTAACATCGGCGATACAGTTCAGATCATGGAGACACGTCCACTCTCTAAGACTAAGAGATGGAGATTAGTACAAATTATCGAAAAGGCTAAGTAATTATGATACAGACAGAATCAAGACTTACAGTATGTGATAACAGTGGCGCACGTGAGGCTCTCTGCATCCGTGTTCTCGGTGGTACCGGTCGCCGTTATGCAAGTGTTGGTGACGTTATTGTCGTATCCGTCAAGAACGTTATCCCATCAAGTGATTTGAAAAAGGGTGCAGTATCAAAGGCTTTGATCGTACGTACAAAGAAGGAAATCCGTCGTGCTGATGGTTCTTACATCCGTTTCGACGACAATGCTTGTGTACTGCTTAACAACGCAGGTGAGCTCCGTGGTAGCCGTATCTTCGTCGTTTTGACGGGTGCAGATAAGGGCAAGACTGGTAAGGTGCTTAAGGTCCTCGTTGAGGAGAACCGTGCTAAACAATGCAGGTGAGCTTCGTGGTAGCCGTATCTTCGGTCCTGTTGCTCGTGAACTCCGTGCAGTAAACATGAAGGTTGTTTCTTTGGCACCTGAGGTTCTCTAATTTTTAACAACAACAAGTAATGAGTAAGTTACATATAAAGAAAGACGATACAGTTATCGTTTTGACAGGCTCAGATAAGGGCAAGACTGGTAAGGTACTCAAGGTCTTGGTTGACGAGCAGCGCGCAATCGTTGAGGGTATCAACATTGTATCGAAGAACGCTAAGCCTTCAGCTAAGAACCCTCAGGGTGGTATCGTAAAGCAGGAAGCTCCAATCCACATTTCTAACTTGAGTCTCATTGACCCTAAGAGTGGCAAGGCTACTCGTGTCGCTATCAAGCGTGAGGGCAAGAAGGTAGTACGCATCGCTAAAAAGTCTGGGGAGGAAATCAAGTAATGGATACAGCACAGTTAAAGAAAGTATATAAGGAGACTATCGCTCCTTCACTGCAGAAGCAGTTCAACTATTCTTCATCAATGCAGATTCCTGTCTTGAAGAAGATCGTTATCAACCAGGGACTTGGCGACGCAACACAGGACAAGAAGATTATCGATGTTGCTATCAACGAGATGACAGCTATCACTGGTCAGAAGGCCGTAGCTACATATTCTCGCAAGGATATCGCTAACTTCAAGCTTCGTAAGAAGATGCCTATCGGTGTTATGGTAACTCTTCGCCGTGAGCGCATGTATGAATTCCTTGAGAAGCTCGTTCGCGTTTCTCTTCCTCGTATCCGTGACTTCAAGGGTATCGAGAGCAAGTTTGACGGACGTGGTAACTACACTCTCGGTATAAGTGAGCAGATCATCTTCCCTGAGATCAACCTCGACCAGATCGATCGTATCCAGGGTATGAACATCACATTCGTGACTTCTGCACAGACCGATGAGGAAGGTTTCGCTCTCCTCAAAGGATTTGGACTCCCATTCAAGAACGCTAAATAAGGAAAAGAGATATGGCAAAAGAATCAATGAAAGCTCGCGAGGTAAAGCGTGCGAAACTTGTTGCTCGTTACGCTGAAAAGCGCGCAGCTCTAAAGAAGATTATTGCTACTGCTCAGGATCCTGCTGAGGCTTACGAGGCTGCTCGTAAGCTTCAGGCAATCCCAAAGAACGCTAATCCAATACGTTTGCACAACCGTTGCAAGATCACTGGTCGTCCAAAAGGATATATCCGCCAGTTCGGTCTCTCTCGTATTCAGTTCCGCGAGATGGCTTCAGCAGGTCTCATTCCTGGAGTAAAGAAAGCAAGCTGGTAATTTTTATTTTATTTTTTAATATTGTCGGGGTAGTCCCGATTAATTAAACTTTTTTTTATGACAGATCCAATAGCAGATTATCTGACAAGACTCAGAAACGCAATCATGGCTCATCACCGTGTTGTTGAAGTTCCTGCGTCAAACTTGAAGAAAGAGATCACTAAGATTCTCTTTGACAAGGGTTACATCTTGAATTACAAGTTCCTCGAGGATGGTCCTCAGGGTACTATCAAGGTTGCTCTTAAGTACAACCCTGCTACTAAGCAGAACGCCATCAAGGGCTTGAAGCGTGTTTCTACACCAGGTCTCCGTAAGTATACTGGTTACAAGGACATGCCACGTGTTATCAACGGACTTGGTATAGCAATTATATCTACGTCTCAAGGTGTAATGACAGACAAGGAAGCCGCTTCTCTTAAGATTGGTTGCGTAAGTATACCGGTTACAAGGACATGCCAAGAGTTATTAACGGATTAGGTATTGCAATCTTATCTACATCCAAAGGTGTAATGACAGACAAAGAAGCTTCTGATCTTAAGATCGGTGGGATTTGAATATGTCAAGAATAGGTAAATTGCCAATTAGTGTACCAGCTGGAGTTACAGTTAACTTCGATGCTAATACAAACGTTGTAAATGTTAAGGGTCCTAAGGGTGAACTTTCACAGTGGATTGACCCTTCTATCAAGTTCAACCTCAATGACGGTCAGATAACATTCGAGATCGACGAGAACAGCCCTGTTAATGTAAAGCAGAAGCAGGCTTTCCATGGTCTTTACCGTTCGCTTGTTCACAACATGGTTGTTGGCGTTAGCGAGGGTTACAAGAAGGAAATGGAGCTCGTAGGTGTTGGTTACCGTGTTTCAAATCAGGGTAACCTCATAGAGTTCTCTCTTGGTTATACTCACCCAATCTTCTTGGAATTGCCTAAGGAGGTTAAGGTTGAGACAAAGTCTGAGAGAAACCAGAATCCTCAGATCACTCTCGAGTCTTGCGATAAGCAGTTGATTGGACTCATCTGTGCTAAAATTCGTTCTTTCCGTATGCCTGAGCCTTACAAGGGTAAGGGTATCCTGTTCAAGGGTGAGGTCATCCGCAGAAAGTCTGGTAAGTCAGCTTCAGCTAAATAATTTTAATTAAGATTACAATTATGGCATTTAATAAAATAGAAAGACGAATTAAGATAAAGTTCCGCATCCGTAAAAAGGTCGTTGGAACTGCAGAGCGTCCACGTCTCAGCGTTTTCCGCTCTAACAAGCAGATTTACGCTCAGGTTATCAACGATAAGGCAGGTGTTACTCTCGCTGCTGCTTCTTCACTCGGTTTTGAAAAGATGAACAAGACAGAGCAGGCTAAGAAGGTTGGTCTTCTTTTGGCTGAAAAGGCTAAGGCTGCTGGTGTCGAGTCTGTTGTTTTCGACCGTAATGGTTATCTTTATCACGGTCGTGTACAGTCACTTGCTGACGGTGCACGCGAAGGTGGACTTAATTTCTAATAAACGATTATGGCAATGAATAAAGTTAAAGTAAATAGTGACGCTGAATTGAAAGATCGCTTGGTAGCCATCAACCGTGTAACTAAGGTTACAAAGGGTGGTCGTACTTTCACATTCGCTGCTATCGTCGTTGTAGGTGACGGTAACGGTGTTATCGGCTACGGTCTTGGTAAGGCAGGTGAAGTTACAGCTGCTATCGCCAAGGGTACCGAGGCTGCTAAGAAGAACCTCGTTAAGGTTCCTGTTCTCAAGGGTACTGTTCCTCATGAAGTAGAGGCTACTTTCAGTGGTGCTCAGGTACTTCTCAAGCCTGCTGCTGCCGGTACTGGTCTTAAGGCCGGTGGTGCTATGCGTGCGGTTCTTGAGAGTGTAGGTGTTAAGGATGTGATCGCTAAGTCTAAGGGCTCATCAAACGCTCACAACCTTGTTAAGGCTACCATTAAGGCTTTGGCTCAGATGCGTGACGCATACACTATCGCTGGTGAGCGTGGTGTAAGCATGGATAAAGTGTTTAACGGATAATTGGAGGTTTATACAATGGCAACAATAAAAATCAAGCAGATTAAGAGCAAGATTGGAGCTCCTATCGATCAGAAGCGTACTCTCGTGGCGCTCGGTCTTAAGAAGATTTCTCAGGTTGTTGAGGTTGAGGATACTCCAAGCACACGTGGCATGATCCGTAAGGTTCACCATTTGGTTACAGTAGTTGAATAATTAACAAGTAAATTCAGAAATTATGAAATTAAGTAATTTGAAACCAGCTGCTGGCTCAACACACTCTACACGTCGTATCGGTCGTGGTACAGGTTCTGGACTCGGTGGTACTTCTACCCGTGGTCACAAGGGTGCTAAGGCACGCTCTGGTTATAAGAGAAAGATAGGTTTCGAAGGTGGTCAGATGCCTTTGCAGCGTCGTATTCCAAAGGGTGGTTTCAAGAACATCAACCACAAGGAATATACTCCTGTTAACTTGTCTACTCTTCAGGCTCTCGCAGAGGCTAAGGGATATGCAAAGATTGGCTTGGCTGAGCTCGTAGCTGCTGGCATCGCTAACAGCAAGGCTCTCGTTAAGATTCTTGGTAACGGTCAGTTGACAACTAAGATCGACGTTGAAGCTAATGCATTCTCTAAGACTGCTGAAGAGGCTATTAAAGCATTGGGTGGTAACACAACTATTATCTAAGTAATGAAAAAATTCATTGAGATACTAAAGAACTGTTGGAAGGTTGAGGATTTGCGTCAGCGACTCCTCATCACCTTCCTGTTTACGGCTATATATCGTTTCGGCTCTTTTGTTGTCCTTCCGGGCATCAATCCTGCCATGTTGGAAAAACTACAGTCGCAAACCTCTGGCGGCCTTATGTCGCTTTTGGACATGTTCTCTGGTGGTGCATTTTCCAATGCGTCAATATTCGCGCTTGGTATTATGCCTTACATCTCAGCTTCCATCGTAATGCAGCTTCTTGCCGTTGCTGTTCCTTATTTCCAAAAGATGCAGCGCGAAGGTGAGAGTGGAAGAAAGAAAATTAGCTGGTATACTCGCGCCTTGACAGTAGGTATTCTTCTGTTCCAGGCTCCAAGTTACCTCATAAACCTGAAGCTCCAGGCCTCACAGGCTTTGGCTTCAGGAATTTCATGGACAGTCTTTATGTTCCCAGCCACTTTCATTCTTGCAGCAGGTAGCATGTTCATCCTTTGGCTTGGTGAGCGTATCACTGATAAGGGTGTAGGAAATGGAATTTCAATGATTATTATGATTGGTATCATCGCTCGTCTTCCACAGGCTTTTGCTCAGGAATTCGGTTCGCGTTTGAACGCTATTTCTGGTGGTGGTATCATCATGTTCATTGCAGAAATTCTTATCCTCTACGCTGTCGTTT
Organism: Prevotella sp. CAG:1092; assembly: GCA_000436915.1. Classification (GTDB taxonomy): domain Bacteria; phylum Bacteroidota; class Bacteroidia; order Bacteroidales; family Bacteroidaceae; genus Prevotella. The sequence goes on from HF994187.1 coordinate 9,765, forward strand.
GCGCTTCTATCATGCTCGTACAAGGTGTACGTAAGGTACCTGTTCAATACGCTAAGCGTCTTGTAGGAAACAAACAGTACGGTGGGGCTCGTCAGTACATACCTTTGAAGCTCTTCGCTGCTAACGTAATGCCTATCATCTTCGCTCAGGCTTTGATGTTTATTCCTTTGGCTTTCGTTCGTTATCAGAGTGATAATACTTCTTGGGTTGTTCAGTCTCTCCTTGACAACCGTAGCTTGTTGTACAATTGCATTTATGTTGTACTCATCATCGCTTTCACATATTTCTATACAGCTATCACTTTGAATCCAACACAGATGGCTGAAGATATGAAGCGTAACAACGGTTTCATTCCTGGTATCAAGCCAGGTAAGGACACTGCCGAGTATATTGATACCATTATGACTAGAATCACATTCCCTGGCTCTTTGTTCATAGCTTTCATTGCTGTGATGCCAGCGCTTGCTGGACTCCTTAATGTTCAGCAGGGATTCTCACAGTTCTTCGGTGGTACATCGCTGCTCATTCTTGTAGGTGTTGTTATCGACACTCTACAACAGATTGAAAGTCATCTGCTAATGCGTCATTATGACGGACTTCTCAATTCTGGTCACACTCGTGGTGGTGCTGTTTCGGCATATTAATTTGGTCTGAAGAAATGAACATATTTCTAAAGACGGAAGATGAAATCGCCAAGATGCGTAGAGCTAACCAACTTGTTGGTGCTACTCTTGCAGAATTGGCTAAGCATATAAAACCTGGAGTAACGACCCTTCAACTGGATACTATAGCAGAGGAGTTCATACGTGATCATGGAGCAATTCCAACGTTCAAGAATTTCCCTAATCCAATTGGAGGGTCTTTCCCCGCAAGTATATGCACATCTATTAATGCTATTGTTGTGCATGGAATACCAAGCGATAAGGTTGTCTTGAAGGATGGTGACATCATATCTATTGATTGTGGAACTCTTCTTGATGGCTATAATGGTGACAGTTGTTACACATTCTGTGTTGGTGACGTTGCTCCAGAGGTAAGACAACTCCTCAAGGTTACTAAGGAGTCTCTTTATAAAGGCATTGAAAAGGCAGTCGCAGGAAATCATGTTGGCGACATTGGTGAAGCCGTTCAAACATATTGCGAATCGTTTGGCTATGGAGTGGTTAGAGAATTAACAGGTCATGGCATCGGTCGCGAAATGCATGAAGATCCAGCAATACCCAACTATGGTAAACGTGGACAAGGTGCCTTCTTGAAAGAAGGAATGTGTATAGCCATTGAACCAATGATTACCCTTGGCGACCGTCAAATATGGATGCTTCCAGATAAATGGAGCATCATAACAAGAGACTTAAAGCCTGCCGCCCATTTCGAACATACAATAGCTATTCGAAAGGGTAAAGCTGAGATTTTATCTACGTTTGAGGAAATTGAACATTTAGAACAACAATAATTTATGGCAAAACAATCCGCAATAGAACAAGATGGCACTATCGTAGAGTCTCTCTCAAATGCCATGTTCCGAGTAGAACTTGAGAATGGCGTTCAAATCATTGCCCACATTTCCGGTAAGATGAGAATGCACTACATCAAAATTCTTCCTGGCGACAAGGTAAAGGTAGAGATGAGTCCTTACGATTTGACCAAAGGCAGAATCGTATTTAGATACAAATAACATCATATAAATTATGAAGACAAGAGCATCATTAAAGAAGCGCACACC
>HF994188.1:0-2611 GCA_000436915.1 Prevotella sp. CAG:1092
TGCCAATATCACCAGTCCCGACACGGCACCACACATCATCCTCATTCTACCCACGCCACCGCCAAAGCCTGCAGCTATGCGCTTTGCCATATTATCATCCAAACCATAGATGTCGGCAAATGCAGCCACCACACTCTGACTACAGCCGTAGCCCTGCATAAAGTTGTCTACAGCCTGCTGTATTCTGTTTTCTAATTCTTGTTTCATAAGATTATCATTGAGTTATTTGCAAAAGTAAGAAAAATAAGTCAATATCAAGGTGCAAAATGCTCATATTTTAAGAAAGAGTGGAAAAACAACAATAATAATCCAATATTAGTTTATTATATACCCTAAAAATACAAATATATTTATATCTTTGCACTATCCTAATTAGAAACCAAATTATCAAATGAAGAAACTATTATCGACAATTGTAGCCGTTACCATTGGTTTTACTGCTAACGCACAAGTTAAGAGCAATGGCGGATACCCAATAACTCCAGTTCCTTTCACATCGGTGAAAGTAGTAGAAAACAGCTTCTGGGGACAGCGCCTTGAAGCAAGCCGTAAAGTTACCATTCCTTTGGCTTTCAGCAAATGCGAGGAAAGCGGACGATACAAGAATTTTCAGTATGCCGCACACCCAAGCAAAGACTACGACGTAAACAAACTTGAACCATTCTCGTTCGACGACACCGACCCGTACAAAACCATCGAGGGTGCAAGCTACATCTTGCAAACATATCCTGATGCAAAGCTCAAAGCGTATATCGATTCTGTACTCGACATCATAGCTACTGCACAAGAGGCTGATGGCTATCTATACACAGCTCGCACCATGAACCCTGAGCATCCTCATAGCTGGTCGGGCAAAACTCGATGGTCGAAAGAAGAAAGCTTAAGCCACGAACTCTACAACCTCGGTCACATGGTAGAAGGTGCCGTAGCTCACTATCAAGCCACAGGCAGCCGCAAGTTCTTGGATATCGCTATAAGATATGCCGACTGCGTGGTTCGCGAAGTTGGTCCTAAGGCTGGGCAGGCTTGCGTTGTTCCTGGTCATCAGATTGCCGAGATGGCTCTTTGCCGCTTGTATCTCGTCACAGGCAACAAGAAATACCTCGACGAGGCAAAGTTCTTCCTCGACTATCGTGGCAAAACATCCATCAAGCAGGAATATTCTCAGAGCCATAAGCCTGTAATAGACCAAGACGAGGCTGTAGGTCATGCCGTTCGTGCAGCATATATGTATGCTGGTATGGCAGATGTTGCAGCTCTCACAGGCGACTCAGCATATATCCATGCCATCGACAACATCTGGAACAACATCGTTACCAAGAAGCTATATATCACTGGCGGTATCGGTGCAACATCTAATGGCGAAGCCTTTGGCAAAAACTATGAGTTGCCCAACATGAGTGCTTATTGCGAGACCTGCGCTGCTATAGGTAATGTATATGTCAACTATCGTCAGTTCTTGCTCCATGGCGAATCTAAATATTATGATGTATTGGAGCGCAGCCTCTACAATGGTTTGATTAGTGGCGTATCGCTCGATGGCGGTGGCTTCTTCTATCCTAACCCATTGGAGTCGCGCGGTCAGCATCAGCGCCAGCCTTGGTTTGGTTGCGCATGTTGCCCAAGCAACATCTGCCGCTTCATCCCTTCATTGCCAGGCTATGTATACGCAGTTAAGGACAGAAGTCTCTACGTAAACCTCTTCCTCAGCAATTCTTCTCAGCTCAAAATTGCAGGCAAGACTGTTGCCCTTACTCAGCACACAGGCTATCCTTACGATGGCGATATCCGCATCAATATCGATAAGAATAGCGCAGGCAAATTCGCTATGAAAATTCGTATTCCAGGATGGGTTAAGGGACAGGTAGTGCCAACAAACCTCTACAACTATAGCGACGGTAAAAGATTAGGCTTTAATATCACCATAAATGGCAAAGAAATAGGCAATGCCAAGCTCACCGAAGATGGCTATTTCACGATTGATAGAAAATGGAAGAAGGGCGACGTAGTGAAAGTTCACTTCGATATGGAGGCTCGCACCGTTAGAGCTAACAACAATGTGGAAGCCGACCGTGGTATGGTTGAAGTAGAGCGTGGTCCATTGGTATATTGCGCAGAATGGCCAGACAACAAGTTTGATATCAAGACCGTTATCCTCAACCAGGAACCTAAGTTCACTCTCGGCACCATGGCACTCGACAACTTCATCCCTGCTGACAGCAAGGCTAAGCTCCATGCTTACAAGGAAATCAATATGAAGACCCTCACCACCGATGCTCAATGTCTCAGATTCGATGCTAATGGTCGCCTTGCCACAAAGGATGTTCGTCTCACTCTCATCCCTTACTATGCTTGGTGCCATCGCGGTAGCGGCGACATGAAGGTATGGTTGCCACAGGACATGAAGGCTACAACACCTGCGTTGCCAGCAACATTGGCTTCCACGAGCAAGATAGAGACCTCTTCAAAGATGCCTGCCATAGAGAGCCTCAACGACCGTTTGGTACCAATGAATGCCGACGACCGCTCAGTTCCTTACACTCATTGGTGGCCAAAGAAGGCTTCTACAGAATGGATATCATATACCTTCAACGAGGCAGCAGAAGTAAAG
>HF994188.1:2648-3010 GCA_000436915.1 Prevotella sp. CAG:1092
CCTACTGGTTTGACGACCAGCCTTGGGGTGGCTGCTCATTGCCAAAGAGCTGGAAGGTATACTATAAGACAGCCGATGGCTCATGGGCTCCTGTTACTGATGCCGACAACTATCCTACCGAAAAGGGTAGTGCGTGCACCGTAAACTTCAAGCCTGTAAAAACCACAGCTCTCAAGCTCGAAGTAGAATTGCCAGCTGATAAGTCAGCCGGCATCTTCGAGTGGAGCGTGAAATAAGCTGCCAAGCGCATGTAATATATTAGCCAAGCGCATATAATATATTAGCCAAGCGCATATAATATATTAGCCAAGCGCCAGCCCTGCCCCATGGGTTGTGTTCGTCGCAGCTCGGCTGCGTCGCTT
>HF994188.1:3027-11168 GCA_000436915.1 Prevotella sp. CAG:1092
TCGCTTTCCCTCGTTCCCTCCCACGACAAAGCCCACCCAGAGTTTCCTCTGGGTGGGCTTTGTTCTTATATCTATATCCCCCTTTATCTCATCCCAATCACTTTATCGCCTGCCTTATCACAAACCATAGATGCATAATCACCGTTGGTATCAAGCCATAATGCTTGCTCATAACCTTGAATCTCTCTTTCAGCGAAGCCTTATGGTTTTTATTTGTCATGCCTCCATCAAGATAATTAGCCACCACGAAGCCTACATTCCTCATTGGCAACCCTCTACGCTTTGCCTCGCGCATTATCCTTATACACCAATCAACATCAGCACTAAAGCGATAATCAAGGTTATATGGTGTCTGTTTTGCCAAGTCAGTACGAGCATAGAAAGCCTGATGACACACCAGCATACCATACATAAACGAGCGCCATGTAAGCTTCTTAGGTGCCGCAAGCCTACGATGGCAGATAAAGTTGCCCTCAGCATCCACGATATCGGTATCGCCATATAGCACACCAGGCATAGCCTCGCCATCGCCAACGGCTCCTCCCACACCTTCCAGGGTATCAGCATTAGGCAGCGTATCTCCAGCATTCAGAAACAGCACATAGTCGCCAGTAGCCATCTTCAATCCTTTGTTCATGGCATCATAAAGTCCCTTATCAGGCTCCGACACCACCACAACATCATGCAGACAATCCTCGTCGGCATCATTCTCGCGCTTATATTCTTGCGCCATCTTCACCGTACCATCTTTCGAAGCACCATCAACGATGATATGCTCCACATACTGGTAAGTCTGCTCCCACACACTATCCAAGGTGCGTTGCAAACATTCCTCGGCATTATAAGTTATAGTTATTATCGAAAATTTTATCATTTATAAAATAGAAAATTACAAACTTCTTTTATATCCACTCTTTATGCTACGCCTGTAAACCAGAAATCTCGTTATACAATTTTATATACTGGTTGGCAACCACACTTTGTGAGAAGTTCTTCATCACATTCTTGCGCAATTCCGTACGTTTCACATCTGCATCAAAAGCCCACAATATGCCATTTGCCAAGTCTTCAGCCGACTTATATTCCGCTAAATATCCTGTATGCTTATGCTCTATGATATCCTGCTGTCCACTACCAGCAAACGATACCGGCATACAACCACAAGCCTGTGCCTCAATAAGAGTCTGCCCAAAAGTCTCATATAGCGATGACGACACAGCAACATCTGCAGCAGAATATAGCTTTGCCAGTTCTGATTCACCATTTATCTTGCCAAGCCAAACACTCTGTATAGCGATATCTTCTAACACCGTTTCATCCTTGCAACCGCCAAACACCATAAGCAACATATCGGCAGACATCTCCGGCTTTCGTTCTGCAATAATGCGTAATGCCTGTTTCAGATATTCGAAACCCTTTATTGGAGCATCTATGCGAGCAGCACCAAACACCACAATTTTCTTATTGCCGCCAATATTGAAATGGTCGCGAGCCTCTATCTTGTCTTTAATCGGAAAGCGAGATAGAGAAATGGAGTTAGGTATCACCTTCACAACATTCTTTCCCACCATCTTACTCCTCAAAGCCCTTTCTGCAAGCCATTTGCTTACAGCTACGTAAGTCACCTTACCCTCCATGGCCTTTATTTTCTTCAAAAATACTCTATGTGCAAGATCGTTCTTACCAGGGAAACGCAAGAACTGACACTCTCTGCATTCCGTTTCATACCTATCACATTCATAGGCGTGATGACAAATAGCCGTTAGCTCCCACATATCATGCATTGTCCACACCACAGGTTTACCGCTTTTCAGTATCTTTTTTATCACACGTAGCGACAAGAAGCCTTGGTTAATCCAATGCAAATGTATGATATCCGCTTCTTGAAATTCTGTCGACTTAGTGATATCAATACCAGTATTTGCTATCGAGACTGTAAAGAGATTATTACGGCTAAAAAGGTTGTTAACCCAAATCACAAGGCGTTCGAAAGCAAAGTTCCAACTTTTCTTAAGCCATCCACCTATCGAAGCTACAAAAATATTGTCGCTTTCCTTTTCCATAACGAGCATCTTAGCCGAAACCCCGTTATTAATCAAGGCTTCAGTCAATCTGCTTGCAGCGATAGCCGCACCGCCAGTCTTCTCGCTTGTATTTACAATAAGTACTTTCATTTATTTTATGCTTTATGCAAAAGTAATCGAAAAGTACGAAACAACAAAGAGAAAAGATGAAAAAGAAAGCTCTTTTCCCACAATCTCTACACCTATTATATATATAAGCCCATATCCTTACCCATACTGGAAGTAACGGCATTACGTATTTTAACAGAATGATAGAAAAAACGTATAATTACTTAACATCTATTAGTTGTGTACGAACACACATGTTTGATATACATCAAGAAAGTACATATATCATGAATATTGTTATTAAAATGCTTGGTAGTAATCAAAAAAGTAACTACCTTTGCATCGTCAAAAGGTTAATAGATTGTTTAGGTTAGTAGTAATAGATTTAGGTTTTTAGTTATTAGGTTTAAGGTAGATTTGATAGATTGTTTAACGGGAAACAACGGAAATCGTGAGATTACCGTTTGATTTTGAAAAGGATTTTTAGTTTAACATAGGCTTTTACGCTGTGGCTCGTGGTGAGTCGCAGCGTATTTTTTTATGTAGCTATCGTTGATATCAAAGATTTTTGCTAACAGTCATGGCTACTTTTTGTAGTAGGCAAAAATACGTTTGCTAGTAAGCATAGCAAAATTTGAGAGTAAGTAAATACTCAACGTAACAGGCTTCGTCATCGATGACATTCAATAAAAAAAGAACACGAACCTCACTTATCCATCGAATATATTTCAATTCGATTCATGAGATTCGTGTTCCCTATCATTGTCCCCTCGAGTCTAACCACTCCCCTCTCTCTTGGAGAGGGGACGGGGGTGAGGCTTTACTTCACTACAATCTTTCCCTTAGCCTTGCTGCCACTAACAGAATATACGTAGAGGCCTGGCTTAAGAGCAAATAGTGAGAGAGAGCCATTGGCTGAAGCCACATCCCATTTAGCAACCTCAGCACCAGAAACAGTAGCGAGGTTGATGGTACGTGGAGCTGCAGTAGCGAAGCTATAGTTCAATGCACCATTAGCGAAGGAAACTTTCTCGTTGTCTGCCACGATGTTGTTTACTCCAAGCACCTCCTGGTCGTTAGTAACAACGAGAGTCATAGTAATCGTTGTTGTGCTCTCTTTGCCTGTGATAAAAGCAGAGATATCATACTTAAAAGTTACGGTAGTCTCGTAAAAACCACCTGGCTCTAACAGCAAGCTGATAGGCTTATTAGCCTCCAAATCTTGAGATCTCGTAAAGTTAGTATTAACAGCGCAACTTCCACCATAGCAGAATTGGAATGACTTTGTAGAGCTTGCCTTAACCGTAACATTAGCATTCTCTGTGCTCTTTATGCTAACATCAGGACAAAAAGCATAAGCTCCATCTTCTTCAAAGATTGTAGGATCACACTTAGAAGTAGCAAATGTTGCACCCGATGCTATCTCCTTGCCATCGCAAACGAAAGAGAGCTGAGCGTTAGCTGTTATGGCGAGAGCCAAGAAAGCTACAATAGATAAAAGTTTCTTCATTTTCTTACGTTTTTATTATTTCACAACCTCAGCCTTCTGTGCCTGTAAAACTCCGTCCTTATCGTTGTATACAAAGGCTACGATATGAAGGTTGGCTACATTCCAGTTATCCTTAATTGCTATAGAAGCAGTCTTTGCTTGGTTAATCTGTGGCTTCAAAGTCACATCTTCACCCCATGTGCCATTCACGGCAGCACGAAATACATGATTTTGAACATAGTTCTTCTTCAAAGAGCCATGATCAATCTGCGATGCTACGATGCCATCTTCAACAACCCAAAGCTGCAACTTACCCTTCATATCAGCATAAGGCTTCAGCTCTGTGCTAATTTCAATCTCGTTGGCTGCATTTACACGAGCAGCGAGGTCGATATCAAGATTTGTTGGACGCTGAATCTCCTCATAGATGTTAGTATCCCATGTTCCTGATGTCAGAAGAGCAGCACTTCCTCTACGATCGAATACAGCACAAGGGTATCCTAACGCGTCAAGGTCTCCCCATTTGTTTGCATACTCTTCGCCTTCTGGCTGCTTCAAACCCACAGGGAAGTACTTATTTGTTTCATCTTCTCCAATAGCGAAAGAACCAGCATGAATACCCACAGCAATAAGGTTGCTACCATACTGCTCAGACAATGCTGCAAGAGCCTTGTGAGCATCAGGACAGTTGGTACACTTCTGACCAGTAAACTCCTCAACAAGCACATTGCGCTTGCTCTCCTGTGCAGGCATCTCTACGAAGCGCTCGTTTTCGTCAAGCTCATCACAAGCTGTAAATCCGAAAGCAAGAACAGAAGCCACGGCAGCAATACCGAGAATTGATTTCTTTATATTAAATAATGTATGTATCATAATATTTGCTCAACCTTGATGTTAGAAAGTATAATTGTACGAAACGTTAAGGCCCTTGCTTGCAGGCACATAACGGCACACGCCACCCGAACAGTTATATCCAGCACGTGTCTTGCCATAGCCTACCATTAGGCGGTGAGCCTTAAACGAAGCTGTAACAGAAGCCATATAATAATGGATGTCTGTCTCGCCAGTATTCCACATATCGCTCACGGTGAACATTAAGTAAGGGAGTGCAGAGAGCTCAACAAGTCCATAAGCCCAGTCGCCCTGGTCTTCGCTTGTAGAGAGATACTGCAATTCTCCACGCAGAGTATATCTCTTATTAATCTGATACTTACCCTCAGCAACACCGATATTCGACTTAATCACGCCACCCTTACCTTCGATGACGGTCTTGTTGTAATACTGATTCATGTACATGAGGTTGAGCTTAAACGATTTGGTCAACTTCTTCTCCATCTGCACATTGATATCCTGGTAGTATAGTCCACCCATCTTGAAGAAGCCTGTGGTATAACCCTCGGTACCACGAAGGGTAGTACCATACAATGGTTCTACAGGGTCTTTGTCCAATCCGCGGATATGGCTCACGTTGAGCTTGAGCTTTGTACCATACTTACCACCAAGGAGTGTGTGGCGCTTGAAGTTATATCCAAACTCACCCTGGAAAGCCCACTCGCCAGGAGCAGCCTGTGTGGCATAAGGATAAAGAGCAGCAAGAGCATAAGTATGCTGATAAGCAAAAGCTGGCATATTGTTGAGGAATGCCGAAGTACCAGTAGTAAAACGGTTAGAGCGGAACGCCATATCCTCGCTACGCTTAGCCTGGAGCAAAGCGCTTATACCTCTGTTAGAATAAGAAGCTGACACCAACACCGCATTACCGCGACGATAGATATATCCATTGTCGGCAGAAGGATCCTGTGTGCGCCAAGCATATTCAGCCAAGAAGTTGTAGTTGCCAGTCTGCAAACTTGATCTCAAGTCGAAAGCATGAACCGACATAGGCAACTTCAAGCGGTTGTTAGAACCTGTTGCAAAGATAGTCTTATCCTTATTCTGGTCGTAGTCGAGATATACATACGAGCCACCAATCATCCAAGTGATATTCTTATCACGCAAAGACTTGATATACTGGTCGAGGTTTATCTCAAGGTCAGTACCTGTCAGCATCTGGTCGGTATCCCAATCCCAGTAGCGGCGCTGCACACCACCGAGGAATTTAAACTGTACGCCCTTCAATGCACTAACATTCAAGCGTGCACCACGAATGGCATTGTCAATACCGAGGCTTCGCTCCTCGTAGGTACGGAAGATGAGTCCGCTACCAAACTGGTCGTAGAAATCACCTACTGTCAAGTCTACACCATTATTACTCTTAAACTTAGCATATACATGTGGCACACCCCATCCCTTGAATCCAGGTTCAAAACCAGGCAATGGATGTTCGTTGTATTCGAAACGCACGCCAGCCTCAACATATTTGCTATCAAGACTAATATCGGCATAAGTATTTGTCAGCACATCGTCCTTGTATGTGCCAGTTCCGAGCTTTTGGTCTTCTTGTGGAACCAAGATATCGCTCTGTATGCTTCCGTGTATAGCAATGCCATCATTGCTCTGTGCATTGGCATTAGCCACCGACATCATAGCAACAAGCAAGGAAGCGTAGAAAGAATATTTCATATAAACCTTTTATGTGTCTTATATATATAATAAGGTGTAGATAGTGTCTACTTCTTCACCAACTCTCTAACCTTTTCGATAAGATGCTGCTCGCCACCCTCGGTATATCCGCTGCGCGACTCAACAATCTTACCATCGCCACCGATGATGAACACGTGAGGTATCATCTGCACGCCCATAGCACGACGGAATTCGCTGTTAGGGTCGAGCAACACTTCGTACTCCCACTCTTCTCCATCTACGAGAGGCTTAACCTTATTAATATTCTGCGCTTGGTCGATAGAAATAGCTACCACCTTAACGCCAGTCTCTTCCTGCCACTCCTCATACTGCTCGTGGATAGCCTTGAGCTCACGGTTGCATGGCTTACACCATGTAGCAAAGAAACTGATAATAAAAGGTTTGCCATCGTTGTTGAGTGTCGATGTATCTACAGTCTTGCCATCGAGAGTTTTCAACTTTACAGAAGGAAGCTGTGCAAACAAGCTTGTGCAAGTCATCATAAGCACAAGCAACGAAATAATTCTAAACTTTTTCATATTGATGTATTATTTATTATAATTCGTAATTACTGATGCAAAATTACTCATTTTTTATCAAACATATATCAAAACTAACACAAATTCGTTACTTATTCACCATTTTTGGCAATACCAACCAATTTCAACTAATGTTTTATTGATTTTAGCCCCATATAGCTGACATTATTTTATTACCTTTGCATTCAAAGAATAAACACATGGACATATTTAGAATAAGGAAAAACGAGATTGCAGTATTCATAATCGGGTTTATAATCCTCGCTCTACTCAACATTATGATGCTTGGCTACAACCACGACCTCTTCACTCGTGGTGGCAACATAGGCTTCTGGAGCATCTTCTATGACCATTTCATCGTCTCGGGCTACGACTCCTTCGTATATCTGTCGCTATCCAGATGGAAGATATACTACACCCTGTCGCGCCACCCTCTTATTGCGCCCATGCTCTATCCTCTTGCCTTGCTCAATGGGTGGCTTATGGACCTCACAGGCGTCAACTGCGCCATCTATATCGTAGCCGCCCTATATTGTCTATTGGGCACCTACTCTTTCCTCTTCACCTATCGCATCATGCGCAAAGTGATAGGCATCTGTGTGCTCGACTCTATGCTCTGCACCCTTTTCTTTTTCTCTTTAGGTCATGTAATGACGGCAACCTTCGTGCCCGACCATTTCGCAATATCGCTATTCCTTATAACCCTCACCGCCTATATCGCTGGCACATACATGAAGCGTCAAAGCCACATGCCAGCATGGCTCACAGCCCTATTGGCAACTATCACTTGCGGAGTAACGCTCACCAACGTTGCCAAGACATGGCTCGCTGCGCTATGGACAAATGGTCGCCACTTCTGGCGTCTGAAATCGCTATTGCTAACCACCATCCTGCCATTAATGATAATAGCAGGCGGCTATTTCCTGCAATACGAATACTTGGCTAAGCCCGACAATCTGGTACAGCAACACAACATAGAGAAAAAGCTAAAGAAAGACGCCAAGTTCGCAAAACAATACTACGAACATAAGAAATGGATGGAAAACCGTCGGTCGTTCAACAATACCGACAACACAATATTGCAATGGATAGACACCAAGACCAACCGTATAGCCACCATCACCGAAAACCTATTTGGTGAATCTTTCCAACTACACCAAGACTACTTGTTAGAAGACACCAACAAGTCGCGCCCTGTGATAGTAACCTATCGCCATTGGTACAACTATCTGATAGAAGCCATCATCGTGGCATTGTTCATAGGTGGCATCATCATTGGCAGAAAGAATAAGTTCTGTCTTATGATACTCTCATGGTTTGCTGTCGACATGACCATACACATCATCCTTGGATTCGCTCTCACCGAAGTCTACATCATGACCTCCCATTGGGCATTAGCCCTCCCTGTAGCCATAGCTT
>HF994188.1:11176-14874 GCA_000436915.1 Prevotella sp. CAG:1092
CCCCCCTGTAGCCATAGCTTCGCTGTTGTCCGCATACAAAGGAAAACAGCGAATAGCACTCCGCTTAGTGCTATTCGCTGTCACCATATGGCTCTTAGCCTGGAACATTCCTCTCGCCATCGAGAAAGTTTGGAACATATAGGCTAATAGGCTCCCCTCCGTGCCTTCGGTGCAATCCGTGTGCGACACCAAGTTTAAACATTAAACACTACACACTAAACACTAAACATTAAACACTAAATATTCGAGTTCTTCCTCTAAGCGCCTTCAAGTCTAATCACTCCCCTCTCTTTTGGAGAGGGGTTGGGGGTGAGGCTGTTTTTACAGCTCCCATCCAATAGCCGATGATCTCTCTTTTGGAGAGGGGGCTGGGAGTGAGGCTTTTAATACTCTGTTTTATCCGTCGACTCCGCCCACATTTCGAAAGCCTTCTTAGCCTCTTCAGGCAACAAGAGTTCCATCTTCTTGTGGCGATCTTCGTTCTTCAGTTCCAACTCCTGGTATATAAAGTCATCATCAAAACCTATAGCCGCAGCATCCTTACGGTCGTTAGCATAATAGATTTTGTCGAGATGCGCCCAGTAGATAGCACCCAAACACATAGGACATGGTTCACACGAAGTATAGATATCATATCCCGCCAAGTCGAAAGTACCCAACTTAGCCGTAGCCTTGCGAATGCAGTTTACCTCAGCATGCGCTGTAGGGTCGTGGTCGATAGTCACCGAGTTAGAAGCCTCAGCAATAATCTCACCATCCTTAGATGCGATGACAGCACCAAAAGGACCACCACCATTACGAACACTATTCTCACTCACTGCAATAGCACGGCGCATTAATTCTTCTTTTTGCATAATTCTAATTCGTTATTATCATTAATTACTATTTTTGCATTACCACCCTTCTTCAGGCTACCAAACAAAATCTCGTGCATAAGTAGCGGCTTCAGATAGCGAGCTATCACACGGTCCATCTCTCTTGCACCATATTCCGTGGTGAATCCCTTTGCCAACAGCCACTCCTCGGCGTTGCCTTCTATGTCGATAGTGACATTCTTGGCAGCCAACTTCTGTTGCAACTGCGCCAACTTCTTGTGCAATATGCGTGTTGCCATATCGTGGCTCATATCGTGGAATACCACCGTAGCCGAGAGACGATTGATAAACTCAGGCTTAAACGATTTCTTCACCTGCTTCATCATAGCCTCGCCCTTCGACACACCACCAAGGAAACCAACACTTGCCTGCGAAGCATACTGCGCACCAGCATTCGATGTCATTATTATGACTACATTATGGAAGTCAGCCTGACGTCCGCGGTTGTCGGTAAGCTTAGCATAGTCCATCACCTGCAACAAGATATTATAGATATCCGAGTGTGCCTTCTCTATCTCGTCAAACAGCAACACACAGTTTGGCTTTTTGCGTATCGCATCCGTCAACAGTCCACCATCCTCATATCCCACATATCCTGCAGGCGAACCAATGAGCTTTGCCACGGCATGCTTCTCGGCATATTCACTCATATCAAAACGCACAAGTTCCACACCAAGTTCATCTGCCAACGAGCGTGCAACCTCTGTCTTGCCCACACCTGTAGGACCAACAAAGAGCAACGATGCCAATGGTTTGTCGCTATCTATAAGCCCAGCCTTCGACATCTGCACAGCCTCTACCACCTGACCTACAGCCTCATCCTGTCCAAACACCCTACTAAGCATACGTGGCTTGAGCGTTGCCAACAGCGAGTTGTCCTCGGTCTTCATAACCTCAGCATCAATCTTGCATAGCTTCGACATCACCATGTTCACTATCGCCTTATCCAGATATTGCGTCTGTCTATTTTTTGGATGCAACTCCAGATAAGCGCCTGCCTCATCGATGATATCTATCGCCTTGTCAGGGAACCTGCGGTCAGGGATATGCTGCGCACAAGCCCTCACGGCATAATCAATGATATCATTCTTTATCACAATGCCATGATACTTTTCGTAACCCTGCTTCAATCCCAGCATTATCTTTATCGTGTCCTCCACCGAAGGCTCAGCGATATCCACCTGCTGAAATCTGCGTGTTATGCCCACGCTGCCAGCCATATGCTTATTGTATTCCTCGTAAGTGGTAGTACCGATAAATCTTATGTCGCCACCCTCAAGATAAGGCTTCAGCATATTCGATGCATCCAGCGAACCGTCTGAGATTTTACCAGCACCCATTATCGAGTGAATCTCATCTATATATATTATGGTGTTGCCCTCCTTGCGAGCCCCCTCCAACACCAACTTCAGTTTCTTTTCAAACTCTCCACGATATTGAGTGCCAGCTATCATCGAGCCCATATCCATCATATACACCTTGCATCCGCAGAGCCTCTTCGGACATTCGCCCTTTATCATTCGCTCCACCAAGCCATATACAATAGCCGTCTTGCCCACACCCGGCTCACCAATCAGTATCGGATTGTTCTTATCTCGTCTACATAATATCTGCATTATGCGGTCCAGTTCCTCTGTGCGACCAATAAGTGGATTATGCTTCCCCACCTCCTCGTTCACATTCGTCACCAAACTGCGCCACGACATAGGTTGCGCCATCTCGTCATCGTCATCAACAGCGTAATCATCCATATCGTCAACATCAAAAGGCTCGTCAATGCCTTCATCCTCCTCCTCGTCATCACTCTTATTCTCTACCGCAGGAATCAGCGACATAAACATATTCTCATCGTCTATCTGACTATGCAGCAGATAAGCAGCCATAGACTCCGGCAAATCGAGCAATGCCCTTATAGCATGATGGCGTGCCACCTCCTCCTTGCCACACGACAATGCCATACGATAAGCATTATCGAGCATATTTACATATTGTACAGAACGAAAAGGCAATTCAAACTCTTCGATAGCCTTATTGTCCAAGCCACCGATATAACTATCCAACTCTTTCTTCAGTTTAAAGTCGTCGCCACCACACATCATCAATGGAAAAGTGAGATACCCTTGGTCTATAAACGACAGCAGAAGATGTTCGGGCGTAATAAACATATTGCCCATCTTCTTGCCCAATTCTATAGCCCCCGTATCAGCCCTATCCATTTGGAAAGTCATCTTGGGTATATTGTCCATAAGCAGTTATTCCTCTTCAACTTCAAATTTTAACGGGAACTTATTCATTCTTGCCATGTGTGTAGCCACAGAAGCCTTCGACACAGCGAGGTCATAGCCGTAAGTTCCAGCCACCGCCTTACCCTCGTTATGCACACTTAGCATCAGCGCTTTAGCCTCTTCAAAGCTCTTACCGAATATCTTCATAAGCACCTCCACCACAAAATCCATCGTGGTGAAATCATCATTAAATATAATGACGTTATAGCGCTTCGGCTCGTCATATCCAGTCCGCGCCCGTTCCCTTATAGCAGATTTTTCTTTACTCATATTGGCAAATATAGCAAAAAGATTGCAAACTCCATCACTTTCTACCGTTTTTTTTGCATCCTCGCCCCATATTCTAATCCCCCCATTCACATTGAGCAACAAAAAAAAGAACACGAATCTCACAAATCCACCGAATAATATTTCAATTCGTGCAATTCGCGATTCGTGTTCCTTTAACCACTCAAGCTGCAGAGCCCACATGCCTTATTAGTGCTATTCGAGATATTACTTCCCGTTAGTCAGTGGGTCTACGACAAATCTCGTGTTC
>HF994189.1:0-646 GCA_000436915.1 Prevotella sp. CAG:1092
TGTCTGAATGTGTATGCTCAAAAAGCCGATACCTCAGTTAGCGACACCATCGCCAAGAAGGTGGAACGTATCGACAGCATTAGCAAAATGGCTATCGCAACAGAGCAGGTGGCATATACCGACTCTGCATGGAAAGCCGACTCGCTAAAGATGATGACTGAGGAGATAAAGACTTCAAAGCAAATCGTTGCAGCTACAGACACCACAAAGCATCGCCGCGACTGGGCAACATGGAAACCAGACCCAAAGAGGGCTATGTGGTTGGCATTGGTATTGCCTGGAGCAGGTCAGATATACAACCGCAAATACTGGAAGTTGCCTATCATCTATGGCGGATTCGTAGGATGCGCCTACGCCATGAGATGGAACAACATGATGTATCGCGACTATTCGCAAGCATATCTCGACATCATGGACGACGACCCTACAACGGAGAGCTATAACCAATTTCTACATCTCGGCAACAAGATAACGCCAGAGAATATGGAACGCTGGAAGACAATCTTCAAGAAGCGTAAGGATAGATACCGTCGTTGGCGCGACATGAGTTTCTTCTGTATGCTTGGAGTCTACGCATTTTCTGTGATAGATGCCTACGTAGATGCCTCGCTATCAGAATTCGACATCAGCCACGATTTGAGTATGA
>HF994189.1:680-7036 GCA_000436915.1 Prevotella sp. CAG:1092
GCCTGCCGTAATAAGCAGCAAAGCAGATTTCACAGGTAGCCGACATACATCGTTGGGTGTGAGCTGTAGTCTAAACTTTTGATGAAGACTACACCTTATTATATATATAATATATAAGAGCCGCTTACACCTTATTATATATATGCCATATAGCTAAACAACATAAAAGAACATAAACGAATTCTACAGATATAAAAAACATAATGAAGAAAACATTTTTGATAGCAGCCGCCATGATGTTTTGCATGCCAAGCTTCATGTCTGCTCAAAACGATGACACAGATATAATTGTTACTGACGAAGAAGGCAACGAGGAAGAATTTGAAGTACCCGAAGCCATGACATACGAGCTTGACAGTTTGCTCAACCTCTACAATGCAAAGACATATTTGAAGCCCGACAACAACTGCAACATGTCGGACGTGAACCCTGTATACGACAAGGACACCTACAAACAACGCCTCAACCGCATGCCTACTATCATAGAGATGCCATACAACGAGGTGGTACAGCAGTTCATCGACCGCTATAGTGGTCGCCTTCGTCGCTCTGTAAGCTATATGCTCGGAGCACAAAACTTCTACATTCCTATATTCGAGCAGGCTCTCGAAACCTATGGCATGCCTCTCGAACTGAAATACTTGCCTGTTATCGAGTCGGCTCTCAACCCTAAAGCTGTATCAAGAGTTGGCGCTACAGGTCTTTGGCAGTTTATGGTTACCACAGGTAAGCAATACGGACTTGAGGTAAACTCTATGGTCGACGAACGTTGCGACCCTGTAAAGTCGTCGTATGCTGCTGCCAACTATCTTAGCGACCTCTACAAGATATTCGGCGATTGGAATCTCGTTATCGCAGCCTACAACTGCGGACCAGACAACATCAACAAGGCTATACATAGAGCTAATGGCGCTAAGGACTATTGGGAAATATACCCTTACTTGCCAAAGGAAACTCGCGGATATGTGCCTGCATTTATCGCAGCCAACTATATCATGAACTACTATTGCGACCACAACATCTGTCCGATGACAACAACTTTGCCTGTAAAGACAGATACCGTAATGGTAGACCGCGACGTACACTTTGAACAGATATCAAAGGTGCTTAATATTCCTATAGATCTGATAGCAAACCTCAATCCACAATACCGTCGTAACATCGTCAACGGAAGCAACAAGCCTTCTGCTATCCGTTTGCCTGAGTCAAAGGCAATAGCTTTTATCGACAATCAGGATTCTATCTATGCTTATGTTCCAGAGAACGTTACTACAAAGCGTGCTGAGGTTAGCGTAAACACAAGCAACTTAGCTTACAAAGACTCAAGATCGTCACGCCACTCTTCAAGCAAAAGAAGCAAGAGCCGTAAAAGTAGAAAAAGAACAAAGAGCGTAACCATACGTCAGGGTGACACTCTTGGTGCTATCGCAGCTCGCAACAATACAACTGTAGCTAAACTAAAGAGGCTCAATGGTATTAAGGGCTCAAGCATTAGGGCTGGCAAAAAGCTGAAGGTGAAATAATCCTTCGCTTGCCCCACACCCCACACTAACCCTCAATTATAATCTTCTTATCACGTGGTCCAAACAACAAAAATAAATTTTGGAGGACATGACAATGGACAATCAGGACACTATCAACAAAGAGAGAGAAATTGCCGACGACAAGATGATAACCGCGGCTTTCGATAAGCTCATGAAGACTTATCTCGATTCTCCTCATCGCAAAAAGGTGGATATCATCACCAAAGCTTTCAACTTCGCCCGCCAAGCACACAAAGGTGTAAGACGACTATCTGGCGAACCATATATCATGCACCCTATTGCCGTTGCACAGATAGCATGCGAGGAGATGGGGCTTGGATCAACAAGTATTTGTTCTGCACTCCTGCATGATGTTGTCGAAGATACCGACTACTCGGTAGAAGACATCGAGAATATCTTCGGTTCGAAGATAGCTATGATTGTAGACGGACTTACAAAGATTAGTGGTGGTATATTCGGAGATAAGGCTTCGGCTCAAGCCGAAAACTTTAAGAAGTTGTTGCTCACTATGAGCGATGATATCCGAGTGATATTGATTAAGATTTGCGACCGTCTGCACAACATGCGCACTTTGGCTTCGCAAGCTCCTAATAAGCAATACAAGATTGCTGGCGAAACGATGTATATCTATGCTCCTCTCGCCAATCGTCTTGGACTAAACAAGATAAAGACTGAACTTGAAGACCTTAGCTTCAAGTATGAGCATCCTGAAGAATATAAGGATATCACAAATAAACTTTCTATGTCGGAAGAGCAACGCAAAAAACTCTTCAAAGACTTCACCTCTCCTATTCGTGCAGCCCTCGACTCTCTTGGTATACAATATGAAATCAAGGCAAGAGTGAAGAGTCCTTATTCTATTTGGAATAAGATGCAAAACAAGCACGTTTCGTTTGATGAGATTTATGATATCCTTGCCGTGCGTATCATCTTTACTCCTAAAGAGCGCGCCAACGAAATCAACGAATGTTTCAACATTTATGTTGCAATAAGCAGAATATATAAGAGCCATCCAGACCGCTTGCGCGACTGGCTCAACCATCCTAAGGCAAATGGATATCAGGCTCTCCACGTCACTCTGATGTCTAAACAGGGTAAGTGGATTGAGGTACAGATTCGTAGCGACCGTATGGACGAAATTGCAGAACAAGGTTTTGCTGCGCATTGGAAATATAAAGATGGAAACGATGGACATGAAGACGATGGCGAGCTTAACGATTGGCTAAGCACTATCAAGGAAATTCTCGACGACCCACAGCCTGATGCTATGGACTTCCTCGATGCTATAAAGCTCAACCTTTTTGCATCTGAAATATTCGTGTTTACTCCTAAGGGCGAGGTGAAGACGATGCCTGCCAACTGTACAGTCCTCGACTTTGCATTCCAAATACACACCTTCCTTGGTAGCCATTGTATAGGAGCTAAAGTAAACCACAAGCTCGTACCGCTAAGCCATAAGCTCAATAGTGGCGACCAGGTAGAAGTGCTTACTTCTAAGTCACAACATGTACAGCCCGATTGGATAAACTTTGTTTCTACTGCTAAGGCTAAAGCTAAGATACAAGCAATATTGCGCCGCGACAACCGCGAGACTCAAAAGAAGGGCGAAGAAACTCTTAAGCAATGGCTACAGACGAACGAAATAGAACTTTCTACATCTGTTCTCGATCAGCTTTGCTCATTCCATGATGTGCAGAAGCCTGAAGAATTATTCCTTGGATTAGGCAACAGGACAATATTACTTGGCGAGAAAGATATCAACGAGCTCCATGGTAAGAGCCAAAAGAATGAGAGCTCTGGAGGAGGATGGAGAAAGTTTGTTCCTTTCCTTGGCAAGAGCAAAGACAAGAAGAAAACTGTGCCACCAAGCGACAAGAAGCTTGTGGTAGGAAAAGAATTC
Organism: Prevotella sp. CAG:1092; assembly: GCA_000436915.1. GTDB lineage: Bacteria > Bacteroidota > Bacteroidia > Bacteroidales > Bacteroidaceae > Prevotella. The sequence continues at coordinate 4,125 of HF994189.1, forward strand.
AATAAGAAGATTCCTTGCGTAATCTCCGAGAAGACCATCGGCATGTATATCCTTCCTACTTGTTGTCATGCTATTCCTGGTGACGACATCCTTGGATATATCGACAACAAAAACCAGGTGGAGATACACAATCGTGCGTGCCCTGTTGCCAACCGACTAAAGTCAAGTTTCGGCAATCGCATCCTTGATGCTAAATGGGATATGCACAAGGTATTATTCTTTGATGCAACTATTCAGATTAGAGGTATCGACCGCAAGGGCATGCTTCACGATATATCTGAGGTGATATCAGAGAAGCTTGATGTCAACATCCATCGCATCACCATAAATGCAGACGAAGGCATCTATGATGGCAAGATAGAGATTCGTGTTCACGATCGCTCTGAAGTTCAAGAGATTGTAAACGCTCTCAAAAAGATTGATGACCTCAAGGAGGTTAAACAAATAATGTAAATATTCCTATATCTACACCCCATCCTATTTTTCATCATCGTGTGAAGCCGTTTCTACGGCTTCACATTAAATAAACAAACTATGAAGCTAATTACAACAACTCTACTACTTATGCTCTCAGCCATCACGGCTATGGGCGCAAACAAATACGACAACCCTGATACCATCTTCGTGGCTCGCGACGGTACAGCCGAATTCCGCAACATTAGCGAAGCCATAGAGGTTTGTCGTGCTTTTATGGAATATCATAAGGTGATATACGTTAAGAAAGGAGTCTACAAGGAAAAACTCGTTATCCCTTCATGGCTCGACAACATAGAAATATGTGGCGAAGACCGCGACAATACCATCATCACCTACGACGACCATGCCAACATAAAGCTTCCTGAAACAGGCAAGGGTATGGGCACTTTCCGCACTTACACTCTGAAGATACAAGGCAACGACATTACCCTGAAGAATATCACCATCGAAAACAATTCTGCTCGACTTGGTCAGGCTGTTGCCCTACATACCGAAGGCGACCGTCTATCGTTCATCAACTGCCGTTTCCTCGGACATCAGGATACTATCTACACAGGCAAAGCCTCTACTCGCCAGCTATTCAAAGACTGCTATATCGAAGGCACTACCGACTTCATCTTTGGTCCTTCTACAGCTTGGTTTGAGTCGTGCACCATCCACTCAAAGGCTAATAGCTATATCACAGCAGCCTCTACTCCTGCCAACCAGACTTATGGCTACATTTTCAACCATTGCCACCTCACGGCAGCAGACAATATTAATAAGGTGTATCTCGGTCGCCCATGGCGTCCATATGCTCATACCTTGTTTATGAACTGCATCATGGATAGCCATATCAGACCAGAGGGATGGGAGAACTGGAGAAATCCTGCGAACGAAAAGACTGCTCGCTATCAAGAGTATAATAATACAGGCGCTGGTGCCAATACTTCAAAGCGAGTTGGCTGGAGCCATCAGCTAACAAAGAAAGAAGCACAAGGAATAACCATCGAAAAGGTTTTCCATAGCGATACAAGCTGGCTTCCATCTTGCATGAAATAAATAAGAATATAAAAACATTATAAAAGCAAACAGCACATAGCCAAAGACATGAGTCTGGCTATGTGCTGTTTGCATATCATGCAATATAATCTTCTTATACCAAAGAATTTATATACGAGATAATGATTATACCAAAGAGTCGAGATGTTTCTTCAAATCCTTAAGCTGGTCTCTTACAGATATCAAAGTCTCAAGGATATCTGCACTACGATCGGCACCCTCACGATTAGCCGCAAGCATCTTCTTTGCTGCAGCAATCTTGAAGCCACGCACCTTGATAAGGTTATAGACAACCTTGAGCTGTTCTATATCCTTCTCCGTATACTGTCTGATACCCGTTCCTCTGGCTGTACGAGGCTTAATCTGAGGGAATTCTGATTCCCAGAAACGCAACGTACTCTCAGCAACGCCCAATTGCTGCGCCACCTCCTTTATAGAGAAATATATCTTAAGGTTTTTATCTGTATTAAGAGCCATAGTTGACAAATTACATCTAATTTGGGACAAAGATAGTAAATATTTTGCATATTTCAATCTACAATCGTCATTTTATTAGTATCTTTGCACAAGTTTTTAATCATCAGCTTCTTGTCTAAGCTATAACATGGCAGCAATAAGCTAAGAAGATTAAAATATCAAGGATAAATAAAACAAAAACATACAAACAGAAATGATGACAGCTAATGAAGTGCGCGAATCCTTCAAGAAGTTCTTTGAAGGCAAAGGCCACAAGATTGTACCATCAGCACCTATGGTAATCAAAGACGACCCTACGCTGATGTTTACAAATGCAGGTATGAACCAATGGAAAGACATCATCCTCGGTACTAAAGACCCAGGTAAGGATGTTCGTCGTGTTGATACACAGAAGTGTCTCCGTGTAAGCGGTAAGCACAACGACCTCGAAGAGGTGGGTCACGATACTTACCACCACACCATGTTCGAGATGCTCGGTAACTGGAGCTTCGGCGACTACTTCAAAGAAGGCGCCATCGATATGGCTTGGGAATATTTGACAGAAATATTGAAGCTTAATCCAGACGATCTCTACGTTACCGTTTTCGAGGGTTGCGAAGAAGAAGGTTTGAAGCGCGACGACGAGGCTGCAAGCTATTGGGCTAAGCACGTGCCAGCAGACCACATCATCAACGGTAACAAGCACGACAACTTCTGGGAAATGGGCGATACAGGTCCTTGCGGTCCTTGCTCTGAGATTCACGTAGACTCTCGTACTCCAGAAGAGAAGGCTAAGGTACCAGGACGTGAGTTGGTAAACAAAGACAACCCACAGGTAATCGAAATCTGGAACATCGTGTTCATGCAGTATAACCGCAAGGCTGATGGTTCGCTCGAGCCATTGTCTATGAACGTTATCGATACTGGTATGGGCTTCG
>HF994189.1:7082-18802 GCA_000436915.1 Prevotella sp. CAG:1092
CAGGACAAGCACTCTAACTATGATACCGACATCTTCCAGCCTATCATCAAGGAAATCGAGGCTATCTCTGGCAAGAATTATGGCTTTACTACTCCTACTGGTGAAAATGGTGAGGGTAAGGATGAGCAGGAGAAGGTAGACATCGCTATGCGTGTTTGTGCTGACCACCTTCGTGCAGTAGCTTTCTCTATTGCTGACGGTCAGTTGCCAAGCAATGCTAAGGCTGGTTACGTAATCCGTCGTATCTTGCGCCGTGCCGTTCGTTATGCTTATACATTCCTTGGTCAGAAGCAGGCATTCATGTACAAGCTCGTTAATGTATTGGTAGAGCAGATGGGTGCTGCCTTCCCAGAGCTTCCAGCTCAGCAGGAACTTATCACTCGCGTGATGAAAGAGGAAGAGGATTCATTCCTCCGCACTTTGGAGAAGGGTATCAACCTCTTGAATGGCGACATGGACGAGCTCATGGCTCATGGTCAGACTCAGCTCGACGGTACATGTGCATTCCGTCTCTTCGATACCTACGGTTTCCCTCTCGACCTTACCGAACTTATCTGCCGTGAGAATGGCTATACAGTTGACGAAAAGGGCTTCGACGAGGAGATGAAGAAGCAGAAAGAGCGTGCTCGTAATGCTGCCGTGGTAGAGAATGGCGACTGGGAAGTATTGCAGGAAGGCGACCAGAACTTCGTTGGTTATGACTATACAGAATATGAGTGCCATATCCTTCGCTATCGCAAGGTTACTCAGAAGAAGAACACCTTCTATGAGTTGGTACTCGACAACACTCCTTTCTATGGCGAAATGGGTGGACAGGTTGGCGACAAGGGTGTACTCGTTAGTGAGGATGAGACTATCGAGATTATCGACACCAAGCGCGAAAACAACCAGAGCATCCATATCGTTAAGCAGTTGCCTAAGAATATCTCAGCCGACTTCATGGCTTGTGTAGATATCGACTCTCGTGAGGGTAGCGCAGCCAACCATACAGCAACCCACTTGCTCGACTATTGCTTGAAGCAGGTTTTGGGCGAGCACGTAGAGCAGAAGGGTTCCAGAACTTCGTGGGTTACGACTATACAGAATATGAGTGCCACATCCTGCGCTACCGCAAGGTGACTCAGAAGAAGAACTCTTTCTATGAATTGGTACTCGACAACACTCCATTCTATGGTGAGATGGGTGGACAGGTTGGCGACAAGGGTGTACTCGTTAGCGGTTACAGACGAGGAACTTCGCAAGGTAGAGCGCATGGTAAACGAGATGATTCGTGCCGACTATCCACTCGACGAGCATCGCGATACTCCTATCGAGGAGGCTAAGGAGCTTGGCGCTATCGCCCTCTTTGGCGAAAAGTATGGCGACAAGGTTCGTGTTGTTCGCTTCGGTCCTTCAGCTGAGTTCTGTGGTGGTATCCACGCTAAGAGCACAGGTAAGATTGGTTTCTTCAAGATTATCTCTGAGAGTAGCGCCATACAGCTACCCACTTGCTCGACTACTGCCTGAAGCAGGTTTTGGGCGAGCACGTAGAGCAGAAGGGTTCGATCCGTGCCGACTATCCATTGGATGAGCACCGCGATACTCCTATCGAGGAGGCTAAGGAACTTGGCGCTATCGCCCTCTTCGGCGAGAAGTATGGCGACAAGGTTCGTGTGGTTCGCTTCGGTCCATCTGCTGAGTTCTGTGGTGGTATTCACGCCAAGAGCACTGGTAAGATTGGTTTCTTCAAGATTATCTCTGAGAGTAGCGTAGCTGCCGGCATCCGCCGTATCGAGGCTCTTACAGGTAAGGCAAGCGAAGAGGCTATCTACGGCTTGCAGGATACCATCGTAGCCTTGAAGGGCTTGTTCAACAATGCTAAGGATCTTGAAGGCGTTATCAGAAAGTATATCGACGAGCACGATGCTTTGAAGAAGGATGTTGAGAAGTTCCAGGCTCAGGCTGTTGCAAGGATCTCGAAGGTGTCATCAGAAAGTACATCGACGAGCACGATGCCTTGAAGAAGGATGTTGAGAAGTTCCAGGCTCAGGCTGTTGAGCGCACTAAGGAGAAGCTCGTAGCAAATGCTAAGGTTGTTAATGGCGTAAATGTTGTTACTGCCGTATTGCCTATGGAGCCAGCAGCAGCTAAGGACTTGGTATTCAAGATTCGCGAGGCTTTGCCTGAGAATCTCGTTTGCGTAGTAGGTTCTATCAGCAACGATAAACCTATGCTTAGCGTAATGTTTAGCGACGATATGGTTAAGGACCACAACCTTAATGCTGGTAAGATGATTCGCGAAGCTGCTAAGTTGATCCAAGGTGGTGGTGGCGGTCAGCCTCACTATGCACAGGCTGGTGGTAAGAACAAGGATGGCTTGAGCGCAGCTGTCGACAAGGTTGTTGAGTTGGCTCAGCTGTAAAAAGCTATCGAAAGATTCCGAAAGATTATATGATAGAGTTTTCTAAACTCTTATCTATGATAAGGTATAAAGGGTTGCAATCCTCGAAAAGATGGATTGCAACCCTTTTTCTTTATCCTACATTATGATAATTATCTAATTTATACGTTTTATTACTCTATTAGTTGTATTTCTACACTTTTATAACTATCTTTGTAGCAACTAATAAAGACATATTATCTACTCTAAGAATAAACCAAATAACTAACGTATTAATGAATTTAAAACATCTTATTATCGCAACCCTATTGGGCATAGGCAATAGCGCTATGGCTCAACAGTCGTGGACAGCCGATAATGGCAACGGAACCTTCACGAATCCTTTGTTCTATGATGAGTTCTCAGATCCCGACATCTTGCGTGTTGGCGACGACTACTATCTTGCTGGTACCACCATGCACACGGTACCAGGAGTAAACATCTTGCATTCCAAAGACCTTGTTAATTGGGAGCAGATTAGCTATTGCTTCGACCGCTTCGACTTCAACGACCCTGCCTTCTCGCTTGTTGGCGGCAAAGAGGTTTATGGTCAAGGCATATGGGCTCCTTGCATCCGATATAATAAAGGTAAATTCTATGTATTTACTAATGTCAACGGCAAGGGACTTCAGGCTTATATTGCCGACGATATTCGTGGTCCATGGAAGCATGTAATGGTAAAGGGCAACATCTACGACCTCTCTATACTCTTCGACGACGACAAGATATACGCCATCCATGGATATGGTAGCGTGAGATGTTGCGAACTAAAGCCCGACCTTAGCGAACCAGTACCAGGTACCGACCGCGAGATTATTCCTGAGGGAACAGGCGTAGGCGAAGGACATCACATGTATAAGATTAATGGCATGTACTATCTTATCTCTACCGACTATAAGCCAAATGGTCGCACACTCTGCTCTCGTTCTAAGAGCATCTGGGGACCATACGAGACCATCACCATTACTGCCGACGAAACCTACGGCTATCATCCTGGTCCTATGACGGAGGTTAAAGGTCGCATCGTTGACAACGGCACTCCTATCAAGATAAATATGCCTAACCATAACGCTACTGCTTGCACCAACGCCCATCAAGGCGGTATCGTTTCCACTCCCGACGGTCAATGGTGGGCATTGCTAATGCAGGACTTCCATTCTATAGGCCGTACTGTCGACCTAATGCCAATAACATGGAAAGACGGATGGCCATTCATCGGACTTGAAGGCAACCTCGGTCGTGCTCCTCGCACTTGGGAAAAACCATCTACAGGTGCGAAGGTTGAACCTCGCGCTCCTTACCAACGTAATGACGACTTCAACGGCAAAATCCTACAACGCATATGGCAATGGAACCATAATCCTGACGACAAGCTATGGAGTTTGAAGGGTGGCAAACTCCGTATTGAGTCGATGCCAGCATCACAACTTCTTTGGGCTCGCAACACCCTTACCCAACGAGCTATCGGACCAGTTTCGCAAGCCATCGTAGAGCTTGATATCAACAACCTAAAGGATGGCGACGTGGCAGGTCTTGGCAATATCAATATGCCTTGCTCATGGCTTGGCGTGGTGAAGAATGGTAAGAACATCAAGTTGCAATGGTTCCAGCAAGTGGATAATGATACCATCACCTTCGATATCAATCCTAAAAAGGGTAAGCTATGGCTGATGCTTGATGGCGACTACGACAACGACTGCGCACAATACAAATATTCGCTCAACGGTAGCGACTTCATTTCTGCAGGCAACAAGATGACTTTGAGCTATCAGCTCATCACCTTCCAAGGTTCGCGCCCATGTCTCTTCGCTTTCAACAGCAAAGGCAAACGTGGCGGCTATGCCCTATTCGACAACTTCAAGGTTATAGAACCTAAAGCCGACCGTTCGCAAAACATTCCTTGGGACAAGACTATCCGCATCATCAACCTTGCAACCAATCTTCCTGCCGAAGCCACTCGCCATGGTGTGCTCTATGACACCAGCCGTGGCAACAACCGTCCTTCTACCCACTTCCGTCTTATCGACAAGGGTAATGGCAAGCTCATAGTTCAATGTGCCGACGGCAGATATATCATGGCTTCAGGCATCGGCATGCCAGGCGATGTTAGAATGACCAACGACGAGGCTCAGGCAGAAGTATTCATGTATCAAGACTATCTCGACCATGAGTTTATGCTTATGTCGTACAATCGCCATACATACCTCTGCAAGAGTCCTACCACAGGTAGTCCATATTCTGTAGATTGCAAAGGTCCAGACCCTGCTCGCAAGAATGGCTCTGTATTCAAATGGGAGGTGGTAGAATAGCCTCATCAACTATTCCAACCATAAACAAAAACTAAAAGAGCGATAAGCCTTCACTCATTCTGAAGGTTTATCGCTCTTTCTTTTTATCAATATCTCTATTTTATTTCAATATCTCTTTAAGCAAGAAAGTGGCATTTTGGTTACGAGCCACACCTGGCGTTATCTTATAAGAATAGGTAACGCTGGTGCCAAGTTCTATCTCGAAGCAATAGTTGTGGAAACGTTGCGGATATTGTTCTGCCATTTTAGACAGTTCAAGGTCGTGGGTGGCTATGATACCCGTTACAGGCATCTTCGACATAGCCTCAAGAAACATTCGTGAACCATTTAGCTTGTCGGCAGAATTTGTTCCCTTCAATATCTCGTCGAGGATTATTAGCGTGCGACTATTCTCTCGGCAAGTATCTATTAGCTGCTTTAGTCTGAGCAGTTCGGCATTAAAATAAGAAATGCCATGGGCAAGGTCGTCGGAAGTACGCATGCTGCTAAATAGCGAGAACAAGCTCACTCTATAGTTGGATGCAAAAACAGGCATACCACATAGCGCAAGGATATAGTTGATACCTACGGAGCGAAGGAATGTGCTCTTGCCCGCCATGTTGGCACCAGTAACGATATAGTAGTTGCCATCTTGGATATTGAAATCGTTAGCCACAGCCTTGTCGCCAAGGAAAGGATGATACAAGTCTTTGGCATCATACACCACCTTGTCTTCATCCACGATTGTGGCATCTATGCCTCGTGGCTCGTTGTAGCGGAATGTAGCCATCGACACACGAGTATCGAAAATGCTAACAGCATCTATCCAAGCCGAAGCCTCATCCTGATATTTCTGTTTCCATTTAGCAAACCTGCGAACAAGCCAAAGGTCGTTTAATACCAAGGCATCAGCAAGCACCATATATAGTGCATGTCCACGACGATCTATAGCATCGATGATAGCAGTCAACTCCTTCAGAGCCTGCAAGGCATTAGCATCTGACGATGACAATATCTCTGCAACATCTTTATTTAGCTTTGCCGAATACTCATGCGAAGCTATCAGTCGCATTATCTTTGCGTAGCCTTTAGTCTGTCGTTCTATTTCTCCTACCACCTTATTGGCTTCGCTAATATGCTTTCCGCAAAGCGTAAGGCACACTATCGTCTGCATCAATCCCCAAAGCAACGGAACATTTGATGGTAATGAGCCAAAAGCCGACCAACAAGTTAGCGCAGCCATAATGCCTACCGACGCCATGGCCAACCATTTAGCCGAGCCAGAAGTTGCGAACTTTGGCAACTGCAAAGTCTTAACATCATCTAAGGCATCATACACCTTATTGGTTTCCAACACCTCGCCATCAGTAAGCGCCATAAACTCCATACGCAAATCGCTAAGTTCTGCCATCTCGTTTATAGCCTCGCGTTCGTTGGCAATATCAGAAATCGTTGTCTTATTGCTCAGACTGCAACATTCAGCAAGCCTATCGCTACCGCCACGAGTGATACTACGATTTATGCGATGAAATAGCGACTGCGGTCCGAAGATATCAAGGTCGAAAGAGAATTCATGATGAGGATTTAGATATCGCTCACCATCATAAAAAGCCGAGAAGTTGCCATCCAAATAAGCCATTTCACCCATGTAGGTATGTTGCAACGCCTTTAGGTGGTCTGCCCTTTCGCTATTCTTTCCATCGGCATATCTCGACAATAGATATGCCAATACAGAAATGGCAGCAACTATGCCACACACCATTCCCTCATGCCAAAGTGTATAGGCAACCACGCTCATGATAACAATCACAAACGTAGTCAACTGGGCAAAGAGCAGCAGTCGCCCGCGGCTCTTTGTCTTGTTTATCTCTTGGCTTATCTCCGAAGCCTTAGCCTCGTAGCCTTTTAGTATCTCGCTTTTTGTTCTTATCATTAAGTATCAAGATGTGGTTATTAGCCATCCTTGCTTATTTCGCTGCAGGCTTCATGCGCAATTCATATAGGTCGTTGCGACGGTCGCGAAGGTTGCGCACACTACCATAAGTATGTAGCTCGTTGAGCAAGTTGAGGTCGACATCCGATACAAGAATCATCTCGGTATTTGGAGTAGCCTCTGAGCGCTTACCATCGTTAGGGAATGCGAAGTCGCAAGGAGTGAATACTGCCGACTGAGCATACTGGATATCCATATTGTGTACACGTGGCAAGTTGCCCACGCTACCAGCAATAGCCACATAGCATTCGTTCTCAATGGCACGAGCCTGAGCACAAACGCGAACACGTGAATATGCATTCTGGGTGTCGGTCATGAATGGTACAAACAATATCTGCATTCCGTCGTCTGCCATCAATCGTGAAAGCTCAGGGAACTCCACATCATAGCAAATCAATATACCAATCTTTCCGCAGTCGGTATCGAAAGTCTGTACATGGCTACCACCTGTCAATCCCCAGCACTTCTGCTCGTCTGGAGTAACATGTATCTTCTCGTACATCTCATACGAACCATCACGACGGCAAAGGAAGCCCACGTTATACAAGGCGCCATCTTCCTTCACAAAAGGCATACTGCCCGTAATAATATTGATATTGTAGCTTATAGCAAGTTCAACAAAACGGTCGCGAATCTTCTCTGTATATTGAGCCATGGCGCGAATAGACTGTGCCTCGCCCATATCATTAAATCGAGCCATCAACGGAGCATTAAAATACTCAGGGAAGAGGATGAAGTCTGACTTATAATCAGAAACAGAATCTACGAAGAATTCCACCTGCTCAAACAAGTCGTCAATACTATGGTATGGTCGCATCTGCCATTGCACCATTCCGATTCTTACCGTTGGGCGCTTCTCTACTATCGACTGTGTAGGTGGCTGATAATAGATGTTATCCCATTGCAACAAGGTTGCGCAATGCTTCGACTCCTCGTCGTTAGGCAGATAGTTGCGTATAACTCGGCGCACGTGGAAATCGTTAGACAACTGGAAAGTAAGCACAGGGTCATAGATTTCGCGCGAACGTACCTTCTCGATATACTCCTTAGGACGCATGGTGTCGGCATACTTATGATAGTTAGGTATTCTGCCACCAAACATGATTGCCTTAAGGTTCAACTTCTCGCACAATTCCTTGCGATACTCATACATACGACGTGCCAAACGCATACCACGATAGTCGGGATGTATAAACACCTCGATACCATATAGAATATTTCCTTTTGGATTGTGAGTATTGAAGGTTTCGTCGCCTGTGACCTTAGCATAAGTGTGGTCGCCCTTCACCATGTCGTAGTCAACGATGATTGATAGGGCACAGCCTACTATCTTGTCGCCAACGATAACAACCACCTGTCCCTCTGGGAAAATGGTGATGAGCTTTTTGATTTGTGCATGAGTCCAAAACACATCGGAATCAGCATAAATACGTTTAAATGATCGTGCGAGCTGGTCGTAGTCTTCCATCTGAAGATTGCGTAGCTCTACCTGATTAGCATGTGAGGTTTCCATAATAAATCTTTTACCTTACTTTTTTAGCTTTATTCTTAAATAATCGATGCAAAAGTACTCTTTTCTCCACACATAGGATATATGAAATGAGAAAAATTGATGTTTTTTCGGCAATTTAACAATATGTATAATATCATTAGTGTCCAATAAAAATTGGACACTAATGATTAGACATATCATAGAAATGGCGAGTGAGAATATCTTTATTCTCCTTTCGGAGCTCTTCAAGAAGATTAGATATTACTCGTTGGTTATACCCATTTACATACTATGAAAATATAAAAAAGACTAATGAATGCAGAATTTCTCATACAATAATTTGAACGTCAAATTATTATGAGTAATTTTGCATTCATAGCATTATTACTTAGCAGTAATGCAACATATTGATATGGAATATTTTCCATTTCATTATCACCCTACAAACCCAACACGATTATTACATTATAAATATAAACCTAACAATAATTAACCATTACAAAATTAAAATGAGCAAATATCCTAAAATTGGTATTCGTCCTACCATCGACGGTCGTCAGGGTGGTGTTCGTGAGTGCCTTGAAGAGAAGACTATGGCTTTGGCCAATGCAGTAAAAGAACTCATAGAGAAGAATCTTCGTAATGGCGACGGTTCGCCAGTAGAATGCATCATCGCAGACTCTACCATCGGTCGTGTTGCCGAGAGCGCGGCTTGTGCTGAGAAGTTCGAACGCGAGGGCGTAGGCTCTACCATTACCGTAACTTCATGCTGGTGTTATGGTTCGGAGACTATGGATATGAATCCTCACTATCCTAAGGCTGTATGGGGATTCAACGGAACTGAACGTCCTGGTGCTGTATATTTGGCTGCCGTATTGGCTGCCCACGCACAAAAAGGATTGCCTGCTTTTGGTATCTATGGACACGACGTGCAGGATCTGGACGACAACACCATCCCTGCCGATGTTGCAGAAAAGATACTTCGTTTTGCTCGTGCTGCTCAGGCTGTGGCTACTATGCGTGGCAAGAGCTATCTGTCGTTGGGCAACACCTGTATGGGTATTGCTGGCTCTATTGTTGATGCCGACTTCTTCCAAAACTATTTAGGCATGCGCACAGAATATGTGGAACTGGTAGAGATTCTTCGTCGTGTAGACTTCGGTATCTACGACCACGAGGAATTTGAGCGTGCCATGAAGTGGGTAGAGAAATATGCTAAACCTCACGAGGGACACGACTATAATGAAGATCGCGCACTATTCCCTGGCACTCCTATGACCACTTTCAACGGCAAGGGCAAGGGCAAAACTCGCAAGGAGAAAGACGAAGACTGGGAGTTCACGGTTAAGAACATGATGATTATCCGCGACCTTATGCATGGCAACCCTCGCCTACTCGAATTAGGCTACGAGGAAGAGGCTTTGGGCCATAACGCTATTCTGGGTGGTGTGCAGGGTCAGCGCCAATGGACCGACTATAAGCCAAACTTTGACTTCCCTGAGTCGTTGATGTGTACATCGTTCGACTGGAATGGCATTCGCGAAGCTGACATCTTGGCTACTGAGAACGACTCGCTAAATGGCGTTTCTATGCTCTTCGGTCATTTGCTCACCAACCGTGGCGTGATGTTTAGCGACATTCGTACTTATTGGAGTCCTGAGGCTGTGGAGCGCACAACAGGCAAACGTCCTACAGGATTGGCTGCTGGTGGTTTCATACATCTTATCAATAGCGGTGCCACAACTCTCGACGCTACTGGCGCTATGACTGATGCCGAAGGCAACCCAACGATGAAGGAACCTTGGAACATGACCGAAGCTGACGTAGAAGCTTGTATCGAGGCTACCAGCTGGATGCCTGCTGATAGAGACTATTTCCGTGGTGGTGGCTATTCTGCTCATTTCGTTAGCCGTGGCGGCATGCCTATGACTATGATGCGTCTGAACATGGTAAAGGGCTTGGGTCCTGTGCTACAGTTGGCAGAAGGATGGTCGGTAGAATTGGATGCCGACGTTCACGACAAGCTCGACAAGCGTACCGACCCTACATGGCCTACCACATGGTTTGTGCCACGCACAGATGCTTCTAAAGACTGCTTCAAGGATGTTTATTCAGTAATGAACGCATGGGGAGCCAACCATGGTGCTATTGCCTACGGACATATTGGTGCCGACGTGCTCACACTATGCTCTATACTTCGCATACCAGTATGCATGCACAACGTAAAGGATAGCGAAATCTTCCGCCCTGCTGCATGGAACGCTTTCGGCATGGATAAGGAAGGTGCCGACTACCGTGCATGTCAGAACTTCGGACCTATATACAAATAAAAAAATGATTGAACGCAAGTATCTATTAACTTTCATACTTATCACCACGCTGTTTATGCTATGGGGCTTTGCCAACGACATCACAAACCCGATGGTGGCAGCCTTTCAAACAGTAATGGAATTGTCGGCAACCAAGGCATCGATGGTGCAGTTCGCCTTCTATGGCGGCTACGCCACGATGGCTTTGCCTGCGGCATTTTTCATTCGTAAGTATAGCTTTAAGCACGGAATAATCTTGGGATTGGCTCTCTATGCTATAGGTGCCTTCCTCTTTATTCCTGCAGCCCAGCTACAGAGCTTCACATTTTTCTGTTTCTCGCTCTACATCCTCACATTCGGCTTAGCCTTCTTAGAGACCACGGCAAACCCTTTCATCCTGTCGCTTGGTTCAAAAGAAACGGCTACACGACGCCTAAACCTTGCTCAAGCCTTCAACCCTATGGGCTCGCTTTCGGGCATGGCAGTAGCCTCGTTTATTGTGTTGCCACAGCTATGGAGCGATCGTAGAGATGCAGCAGGCAAATTGTTGTTCTCTACACTTAGCGAAGCAGAGAAAGCCGATATCCGACTACACGACTTGGCTGTAATACGCGATCCGTATGTAGCCATAGGCTTGGTGGTATTGGCAATACTCGTTATCATAGCCATAACACGAATGCCGAAGACGCAAACCGACAACGCAGAACTTACCAACGTTAGAGCCTCGCTATCTAATTTGTGGCACAACCGCATCTATCGCGAGGGCGTGGCTACTCAGATGTTCTATGTGGCAGCGCAGATAATGACTTGGACATTCATCATCCAGTATTCCGACTATCTCGGTATAGACAAGGCTACGGCACAAAAATACAACATCTTGGCGATGACTCTGTTCCTTTCAGGTCGTTTCATCTCTACCTTCTTGATGAAGTATATCAACACTCGTCGTTTGCTAATGCTCTTTGCTATCGGAGCAGCAATATGCTCATTAGGCGCTATCTTCATCGTGGGCATCGTGGGTCTCTACAGCCTGGTAGGCATCAGCATCTTTATGTCGCTAATGTTCCCTACCATCTATGGTATAGCTCTTGAGAATGTAGATGCCAAGGATACAGCTTTGGGTGCCGCCTTCTTGGTAATGGCAATTGTAGGTGGTGCTTTGATGCCTCCGCTCCAAGGTCTTATCATAGACCAGTATCAAGTGTTTGGTCATCCTGCC
>HF994189.1:18817-23247 GCA_000436915.1 Prevotella sp. CAG:1092
CCTGCCGTAAACGCCTCGTTTGTTTTGCCACTATTATGCTTCGTCATTATCGGCATCTACGGCTATCGCACCATATACAAGTTGAATGCCAACGACAAGGAATAATCTTCTCTCAGAATCTCAAATCTCAGAATCTCAGTTTAAAAAAAACATATCTCACTTACCGAAAATCTCTATAACCCCCTTTTAAATATTATATAACTAATTAATAATTAATATATTATATAATATAGAAAAGAAAAAAAAGAAATTATAACCACCTTTTTTTAAAACTGAGATTCTGAGATTCTGAGATTATCTTTTAATCATTTTCTCTCTAAAAGGCTGATAATCAACCATTAACCAGCTAAGCCATGAGCTAAAACCATGGAAAGCAATATCAATCAGCCTCTCTTTCTAAGGCTAAATCTCTGCAAAAACGGGGCTAAAACATCATATTTCAGATTCTACAAGCATCAAAACAACACTATAGCCTCTTGTTTCAAAGATTCCCCCGTTTCTTGAAAAACACGCAAATATAGCCATTTTTGTGTTTCACTACCCTCATATGCCTATGCGACTACTCGAATTGCACTATGCGACTAATCGAATTGTACTATACGATTATTCGCTTTTCCATATAATATCAGCCTACATGAATAAAAAGGAAAGATACGATGCCAATCACCATTAAATTAGGAAAAATGTGATTCTATGAGCTAAATCATTAGGAATTTTGTGATAAAACGGTATAAAATACTCGGAATTTTGTGATAACACAGCTAAAAACATCAGGAATTTTGTGATTTTAAGACTAAAAACCTTGGGAATTTTGTGATAAAGCACTATCTTTGCACCATAAACCAACCCACAAAATTATTGATTATGAAGCTATTACGAAGAAAGATAGATAAATATCTAAAGAATTGGAAAGAAGACGAGAACAGAATGCCACTTATCGTGAAAGGAGCACGACAAGTCGGAAAGACAGCTTCTATCATGCAATTCGCCTACGACAACTACAAAAATGTGGTTGCTATCAACTTCGTATTGCAACAAAAGTACAAGGCTATTTTTGAGGATGGTTATGATGTAGATAGCATCATCAGAAACCTAACTCTCATCGACCCTTCTATAAAGATTGAGGCAAACAACACACTATTCTTCTTCGACGAAATGCAAGATTGTCCTGCATGCGCTACAAGCCTAAAAGCATTCAAAATAGATGGCAGATACGATGTAATTTGCTCAGGTTCGCTTATGGGCATCAACTATCGAGAGATAGAATCGAATAGTGTGGGATATAAAGAAGACTACACCATGCACTCCATGGACTTTGAAGAGTTTTTGTGGGCTAAAGGGTATGATGAGGATTTCATAGAACGGCTATACGAAAAGATGGTTACAGTCACACCTCTTAGCAATATAGAAATGGATGTGTTAGGAGGACTGTTTCGCGAGTATATGACAATAGGCGGAATGCCTGCTGTGGTAAATATGTTTGTAAACAACGATAACTTTAGTGGCACGCTAAAAATGCAACGCCAACTACTTCTTGACTACGAGGAAGACATTACGAAATATGCACAAGGTCTCGACAAAGGCAAAATCAAGAATGTTTATGACCACATATCTGTATTCTTGGGGCAAGACAACAAGAAGTTTCAGATTAGCAAGATTGCGCGTGGAGCACGAAATAGAGAATATGTGGGAACCGTGGAATGGCTTCGCGATGCTGGCATCATCAACGTTTGCTACTGCCTGGCACAAGTTTCGTTGCCACTAAAGGGCAACTATGACCCTAAATCATACAAACTATACTATAAGGATACAGGGTTGCTGGTAGCATCGCTTGATGAGGAATCGCAAGAAGATATGAGAGTAAACAAGAACTACGGCACATACAAAGGCGCCATATACGAGAATGTTGTTGGCGATATGCTCGTTAAACAAGGGTATAATCTCTACTTCTATCGCAACGACAAGTCGACCATAGAAATGGATTTCTTCATTCGCGATACTCAGTCGCTTATTCCTGTAGAAGTAAAAGCAACAGATAATGCCACAAAGTCGCTCACTAAGCTTACAGCTCAAGATGGCAAATATCCAGATATAAAATATGGTATTAAGCTATGCAATAAGAATATCGGTTTTAATGGTCAGTTTTATACTTTTCCATACTTTCTGACCTTCTTGCTTAAAAAATTTACAACACGCACGCATGCGTAAAAGTTGCGCATACGTACGTGTTTGAAAAAGACACATATATCTGATTACAATGAAATAGATTACAACTATATTCAGATTACAACAAAATTCTGATTATCATGAAATTCTGATTATAAAGAAGCACCAAATCTAACGCTTGGAAGTGGAGCGGCAAAGTAATAGTTCAAATCGTTCTTTGTATCGAGGAAGTTAACCTTCTTAAGACCGAAGAATGGAATACCATTTGGGAAGACAGGTGCGAAATCAGTTACACCACCCGAAAGAGCAGGACTACCATTCTGGAAGTTGAAATCCCAAGTAGTATCGAAGGCCAAAGGGGCACCATTAGCAACATCATCTCCTTCGCAGTTGACATTCATATTCTCGCTTTGCTTGAAACTTTTGAAAAGAGGATTGAACTGACCAGCCACGCTACTCTTAATATCGTTATCAAACCAAATAGAAAGATCTGCCCCCTTAGCCATTTGCTTTACTCCTGTCTCGGTAGAAGCATAATAATAGTTTGGAGCCAAGCGGCTATGTTCCATATCTACGCCATCCTTGGCAGGTTGCTTCAAACCATAGCGACAATCATAAACAAGGTTGTTGACGAAGATAGGTTTTGCAGCTTTTTCTACCCAGACCGAGCCACCCTTCTTATTCTTTTTACGACGCCATCCGCAATCAACAACAGTATTATTGTAAACAGTCATCTCGGTAAGCGGAATGGTCTCGCTGTTGCCAGCATTAGAAAGTTTGAAAGCGTTGGTGCAGGCGTTATAGATAACGTTGTTGGCAACATCGAGCTTGCAACCAGCCTTCACGTTGATAGCCTCGCCACCATCGGCTGAGTTTCCGCTATCTGCAAAGATATTATTGATGATTACACCATTACCGCCTGTGAAGTAAGTCTGATCGTTGTAGTTGTCGTGAAAAAAACAGTTAGCCATCACAAACTTACCATTCACATTACAGAAATGGAAGGCAGGCACACCACCATCAATAGTAGTCTTGAAGAGCTTGTTCTGGAAAGAAGCTGAACTCTCGGTAGGAGTAGCACCTGCATAAGCAACCTCAACATGATTAAGCACAACCTCGCCAGAATTATATCCGCAGATGATACCACCCCAATCGGCAGGTTTCTTGGTATCGGAAGTGATGATGACTGGTTTTTCGGCAGTTCCTAAACAATAAAGATTACCCAATACTACTATTTCTACAGGTACCTTTACCTCCGACTTGCATGTAATGGTTACGCCTGGCTCTATATAGAGCGAAGTGCCCTCAGGAATCTCTATACTCTCGCAAAGAGTAGTATCTTTGCTCCAAACCAAAGAACCTACAGGATATTCGGCAACGGCAGTTTTAATAACATCGGTAGAGCCTTGATTCTCGTTGCTTCCACCATTATTATTTGTATAATCGTAGGGATTAATATTATCGTTCTCGCATGATGTTGAGAACACGGCTGTTGCCGCTATCAGCAGCAAACAAGCGAAAGAATTTATCTTTTTCATTTCTTCTTTTTTTACTTTTTTACCTTTTTACATTTTAAAGCCTTTTTACCTTTTAAAGTTTGTATCTTACTCCCAGAAGGAAGGTTCTGCCATACTGATAAGTTCCCACGATGGTCTTATCGCTCTTCTGGCCCTCATACTCCAGATTGCTCTCGTTTACAGTCTTCAAATATCTCTCGCGTTTAGCATCAAGAAGGTTGTTTGCCTTGAAGAATATAGAGAAGCCATTTTTGAATTGCTTTTCGGCACTTAGGTCTAGACCGAACATAGCTTTATCCCATTGGTCGGCATCTTTGAAAGGAGAAACTAAAGCAAGCTTGGCACCTGTGAATGAAGAGGCGAGCTGCGCATTCCATCCATTCTCAGTATCCTTGTAGAGCAAGGAGATGTTGGCAGTATGAGGAGCCTGATTTACGAGAGGACGACTCTGAGTGACACCCGACTTATATTCAGCACTACCCTCTTTATATTCACGCTTCGATGTAGTGATTTTAGAGTATGTGTAGGTATAGTTAGCCTTGATTCCGAAGTGGCGGATGTATTTGATAACATCAATCTCGAATCCCATGTTTTTGGCATTACCCAAGTTGTCTGGCATATAGTAGGCATCTGTTCCGGCACCAATCTTTCCATCAGAAGTTACAAACACCTGCTCTATTGGATCCTTAAGATACTTATAGAATACGCCTGCAAGAATCTGCTCCGTCTTGCTTGGGAACCACTCCC
>HF994189.1:23296-24691 GCA_000436915.1 Prevotella sp. CAG:1092
CGTGCACGCTTAAGGTTTGGATTACCTTTTTCCTGATATTCCTCGCCCATAATCTGGTAAGGCACAATCTCATAGAATCCTGGTCGGTTGATAGAACGATAGTAAGAAAGACGAATGTTCATATTCTTGGTTGGTGTCCACTTTAAAGATGCTGATGGCAGATAGTCCCAATAGCTCTGTTCGCCAATCTGTCCCATATTACGGAAATGCTGAAGCATGGTGTATATTTGGTTGGTATGCTCGGCACGAAAACCGGCAATCAACTCACCAAGCTTGGTTTTCAAAGTTACCATGGCGTAAGCACCACCAATATGCTCCTTAGAATCGTAGTTGAGCTGCGACGCCTGAGAATAAGGAGTCTTGCAAACCCAGTCAACATTATCAAACTGCTCTAATCCGTTGCCGTCTAAATCCTGTGCGTTGTCGGCAGGACTGAAGATATAAGAATAATATCTGTTGCAACGCTCCTTACGACGATATTGCGCACCTGCTTTCCAAAGAGCCTCAACATCGTTGGCAAAATGAGTATCATAAGTAAGGTTGATATAGCCAGCCCAGTCAGTATCCATATTGTGCTGGAATCTGCGCTCAGCATCCTTAGGGAAAGTCTTGGTGATGTTCTTGTTAGTATCCCAAAGATTACCCGAAAGGATATTGCCATCAGCATCGGCTTCTGTAGAAACAGAATTTGATAAGGTTACGTAAGTTCTGTCAGGATCTTCCTCCTTGGCTTGCGAGAAGATTCCCGACCAATCGAGAGTGAAGTTCTTGGTGAGATGATGAGTACCCTTTAAGTTGGTAGCAAAGATGCTCTGAGTAGTTGAGAGAGAACGAATCTCATCATCCTGAGTATAGCTATTAGCTCCGATATATTCGGTACCGATGCTATTATTGTATCTCACACCCTTGGAATTGGTGCGCACATACATGTTGTACCATTCTATCTTATGCTCAGGCAAAGTTAAATCAAACTTAGCATGAACACCCGTTGTGAGGTCGTGTATGCTATAGTAGCGATGATTCAATTTAGAAATATACATAGCCTGTTCGCCCGATGCCATCTTTACAGAATTGTATGTGCGCTCGGTACCGCGGAATGTATTCTGAACGCTTCCTGCAAGCATCACGCCAAGACGGTCATTCCAAAAGCGATTGCCTACAGACAGACCTCCGATGAAGTTAGGAGCAGGCATAGAATGGCTCTTCAACTGCACAGGACCATTCTTGAAGTCGCTCATGCTGGCTTTATATTCTGAGCCAAAAGCCTCGTAAGGTGCTTTCTTTGTATAGTCAGAACGATTGCTGGTTAGATAATCTCTACCATCTTTCCAAAAGTAATCTGTTGTTCCAATGGCGGCATTAGCCTGGAGTTGGAAACACGAAGGAGCATCCTTC
>HF994189.1:24742-25383 GCA_000436915.1 Prevotella sp. CAG:1092
CATCGCCTTCCATATCAGCAGTCAACGACTTAGATACTACCAAACGATCCATCAAATCAGAAGGGAAGATATTCAAAGGAATATAGCGGTTTTTATCGTCAGGACTTGGAATCTTTACGCCATTTACAAGTGTGTAATTATATCGTTTGTCCATACCTCGGAGTATTGCATAAGAAGCTTCGCCTGAGGCATCACGCTCCATAGTAACACCCGAAACACGCTGCAACACACTTGCCACGTTGACATCAGGCGAAAGCTGAATGCTCTGCTGACTCATCACGTTGAGCACGTTACCTGCATTCTTCACGCTCTCAACGGCACTACGGTCGCTACGATATTCACGACGACCAGTAACTACAACTTCGCCAAGTTGCTTCAAATCTTCATCCATCGGGATGTCTACCTTCTCGTCGTTGGCTACATCCACTACAATCTCCTTGGTCTTGTAAGCCATAAAGGAAACGACGAGGGTGTACTTACCCTTGTCTGGCAATTCATGCAAAGTGAACGAACCGTCGAGACCGGTAGTGGTGCCTACGTTTGGCAACTCCTTTACTCTAATCACGGTACCGATGAGCGGTTCGCCCGTTTTGTTATCCTTGACTATACCATCAAGCGTGTGGGCTTGAATGGCTGTAGCC
>HF994189.1:25516-31582 GCA_000436915.1 Prevotella sp. CAG:1092
TTTTACCTTTTTACTTTTTTACCTTTGAAATAGTGTGTATGATGTTGCCATCTTTATCTATCATCGACATTCTTAGTTGAGTTTTGTCTGCTGTAAAAACCGAGAAGCCATCAGCAGAACTACAAAATACGGTACCATCTATAGGTTTTACAGGACGAGCCAAAGAAGATGATGAATTAACTACATAGTCGATATTGTCGCCCTTCTTCTGTATGTGCTGGAAGTTGTGGATGTGGCCACAAGCATAAATCGCCACATTATTATATTTATGTAAGATAGGTAACAAGCGCTTCTGCATATCTATACGCTCGTTTTCCTTCTTACCTGTTTCGGCATAAATAGGATGATGACCAACAACTACCACCCAATCTTCCTTAGCATTCTTCAAAGTTTCGTCGAGCCAAGAGAGCTGAGCTTGCATATCTTGCTTGCAAGCATCTGGATATACAGCAGAATTCTCACGATAAAAATCGATGAGAGGTGTGGTATCGAGGAAGACAATGCGAATGGTAGTATTACCATGATTGAACACCTTAGTATAATATTTAGCTGGCATCATCCAGCGACGGCTCACTTTGCCATAGTCCATAAATGCTTGTGTGTTGCCACGATATTCATGGTTGCCACAAACAGGAAACCAATCAAGCATCAAGTCGGGATGAGAATATATCAATTCGTAGTTTGTCATCCAAAGAGGGTCTTGCAAAGAAGCTACGCCATTAAAATGGTGGATATCACCAACAGCAAGCACACACTCAGGGTCTACCACTCCTGCCATCTCGCCCATAAGTTCGGCAATAGGCTTCTGGTCGTAATAGCCGTTGCGACCCATATCGTTGGTAATATAGAGGGTAACGTCGCCCTTCAACTTCTCCCATTCAGCACGGTTTTGTGCCTGCATCTGTAAACTACCAAGTAGCAAATAAGCTACCATTAACATCATGGCAACACTATTGCCACATACTCTCATTACTTTCATTTTCTTTCTTTTATTAGAATTATATTATACTTAATGCAACAGACAAATGCTCGTCTGAATTCGGGTGCAAAAGTAATAGTATCTTATGTCAAAGATGTTACAGACGTTTTAATATGCTTTTACTGCTAAATATTCAGCCAAAAGGCTATTGGCTTTAACCTATACATTTTTTCCTCCTCAGAATAGGGAAAACCATACTACGCTTTATAGATTTCCCCCTTGGAATAATAAAAGGAAAGGGCTATCTTTGCACTACGTTAGAAGAAAGGCCGCACTCGACAATTTGAAAGCAAGCTTTTATTGTGCTCGTTTGCACTTTCTTTGCATCAGAAAAAAGAAATAAGTAATAACTCTAAAAACAATTGGAATTATGAAACGTATATTATTAGCAATCGTAGCAGCATTCATGATGATAGCATCTGTAAATGCTCAGAGACTGGTAGATATTCAGACAGAAGCTCGTTTTATCACAGATAAAATGGTGATGGAACTGGGTTTGAGTAATGTTCAACGCAACAACATATTAAACATCAACCTCACTTACCTTGATGGCATCAGAAGCTATCGCGATATCGACTCTCATGGTTGGAAATATCGCAATAAGCAACTAAAGCACATTCTCTCGGATAAGCAATGGAAGAAATATAAGAAGTCGTACTACTTCTATCGTCCTATCAGTTGGCGCAACAACGCTTACATACATAATATATATGCTAAGTATCCCAAGCACAACTGGAAATCAGACAAGCATCACCACAAAGGCGACTTTGGACGACCATGCAAGCCACACAAACACGACAAACACTACAAGAAACATTACAAGAAGTACAAGAAAGTCAAAAGAGAGTTTGGCAACAACTCGCCTGAGGCTATCCGCATGAGACACGAAATGAGAAAAGACGTCATGCGCGGAGCAAGATAAAGACAAACATTAGTTTATAAAACAGAAGAAATCCAAGCAAGAACAATAGTTCAAGCTTGGATTTTCTATTTGTATGAGTTTTACACTCTGAAACTCAAAGGAAGTTGATGCTTCCCTATACTATCATCATTAGATATTCTTCAAGACGTCTTCCACAATCTGATCGTCAAGCAAACGATTGTCTGAAAGCAGTTCATGCACATCGAAGCGGTCGTAGAGTCCCTTCTTGATGCCGCACACCATAACCCTCATATCCGAAGGCCCATAGTAAGAAGCTATGCGCTCGCCAAAGCCGCCATCCTTTGATCCGTCCTCAAGGGTAACGACAAGCTGATGGTCAGCCTTCAAGCTATCCAGCGTCTCGGCATCCACCTCATTAAGATAGCGAGGATTGACGAGCGTAGCATCTATACCCTTATCAGCCAACAGACGAACCACATTCTCGCCCTTCTGATAGAACGAGCCGGCTGCTATGATTGCCACCTTTGTTCCCTTGTGCATAACCTTATATTTCGACGCAAAGCTGTATTCTGCTTCCACGACTTCAGAGGTATGCACCACACCATTACTTGGCACACGGATGGCGATAGGTTTCTTATCTTGCATAATGCTCCAACGAAGCATGGCGAAATACTCCTCGCAGGTGGTAGGAGCAAGATAGATAAGACCCGGAATGCTGCAAAGCATAGGAATATCGAAGAGACAGATATGGGTGATGTCGTTCATTGAATTAACTCCACCTCCTACAACATTTATCACGGCAGGATTAGAGTTGATGCAGAGGTCTTGCGCTATCTGGTCATAGGTGCGCTGGATGAATGTGCTATATACGGTCCATACTGGATGCAATCCGCCCTTTGCCATTCCCGAGATCATAGCCACAGCTTGTTCTTCGGCAATACCCATATCTATATGTTGCTTGCCAGCCTGCTCACGCTTATCGGCAGTAAATCCGCCTGCGGCAGGAGTACCTGCTGTTACGGCAATAAGGGTTTTATCATGCTTCATCTCGCAGAGCATCCAGTCTGAGAACAAAGTGGCATAATCCTCGCTTGGAGCCACAACAGGAGTGGTTCCATCAGCATTCTTTCTTGGGCGAGAACCGTCTTCAAGATTGAAAGGCATGCCCCAATGCCAAACTTCTTTGTTGGCTACGGCTGGCGCAAAGCCGTGTCCCTTTTCGGTATGGATGTGAACCACGGTTGGCTTATCGGTATCCTTCACGCTCTCGAACACTTCGATAAGTTTTTCGATATTGTTTCCTTCTTCCAAATACTTATACTCAAAGCCCCATGCCTTAAACCAGTTGTGCTCGCATGTGCCATTGCTCTCGCGAAGGGCACGAAGGTTCTTATATATGCCACCATGGTTTTCGGCTATCGACATTTCGTTGTCGTTTACCACGATGATGATACCAGTACCGAGTTCTGAAGCCTCATCCAAACCTTCGAAAGCTTCGCCACCAGAAAGCGAACCATCACCAATAATGGCTATGATATTCTCGTTGTTTCCCTTGATGTCGCGTGCTTTCTGCAAACCAGTAGCAAGGCTGATAGAAGTAGAAGTATGACCAACCTCGAAGTTATCGTATTCTGGGCATTCGGCAGGAGAAGAATAGCCAGAAATGACATTCATATCGTCTACATCGCCAAGGAATCCCGAAGCACGTCCGGTAAGCACCTTGTGAGGATAGCATTGGTGGCTAACATCGAAAACAAACTTATCCTTTGGTGCATTAAAAACATAATGCAAAGCCACGGTAGCCTCAACAAATCCGAGGTTAGGACCTACATGGCCTCCATGTTTGCTCACACGATTTAATACAGCCTGGCGAATTTCGTCGGCAACGATATTCAAAGTTTTAATGTCCATGCCTTTCAAATCGGCTGGCGACTGAATTTTCTCTATATACATACCTTTTACCTTAATTTATATATGTATTAATGTTGTTGTATTGTTAGATGGTGCAAAATTACTACTTTTGTTTAAAAGCCATATTACCCTAATGTCGGAAATAATAACATCTTTTCCCTAAACAGCTTTTTGCTGTCTATCTTTCAAAATCACAGCCATGTTATCCAGCGCCCATTCTATCAGATGATCCATAATAGGAATAAGGGTTTCAGCACGGGGTGTGAGAGAATACTCCACTCTTGGAGGCACTTCGGCATACACTTTGCGGTTCACGTAGCCATCAGCCTCCAACGACTTTAACGTGCTGGTAAGCATCTTTTGCGAGATATCGGGGATTAGTTTGCGAAGTGCGTTAAAGCGAATAGGCTCCGCATTATGAGCGTTCAACGTATAGATAACTAACAACGACCATTTGTCGCAGATGCGTGATAACACATTACGTATCGGACAGTCTTGAAATACCATTTCCTTCATCATTCTTGCCATAAGCTATATATCTTTTTTCTGTAATCTCGCTATGCTTTTATATTCTCAATATATTGTAGCAATAGCCTTATACATCACAATAGGCTACAAAAGTAACTAATATCCATAAACTACCATATATGCTTGTAGTTAATCTTAGTTAATGATGATTTTTTCTTTCTCCCATTCCTCCACAATAGTTACTTCGAAGTAACTATCTAACCCTTTTGTGCCTTCTTGTGAGGATTATTTTTTCAGTATATCTTTGCAAGCGAAATAATCCTCTATCTGTAATTAGATTAAGGGAAAGAAAGAATTATAATCAACTAAAGACAATAGCACATTATGAAAGAAACAAAGACTACCGCGAAGGCTGCAAACTTCACAGCCGTAGATTTTGGTAAGATGAGTGAGATAAAAGACTACACCTTGCAGTTAGGTCAGGAAATAAAGATTCCAGGAAAGGTGTTTGGCGGACAGGACGTGAATGCTACAGGTGGCGAATTCTCATTCCAAAGCTTTGCTCCTGGCACAGAAACAGGATTCCTTCATACCCACAAGAATCATGAGGAATTGTATTTCTTCCTTAGTGGCAAGGGCGAGTTCCAAGTTGATGGCGAGGTATTCGCTATTCAGGAAGGAAGCGTGGTAAGAGTAGCACCTGCAGGTAAGCGTTCGGTTCGCAATAATGGTTCAGAACCACTCTTAATGCTTTGCGTACAATATCGTGGCAACACATTTACAGCCGACGATGCTACCGATGGCGAAATACTTAGCGAAAAGGTTGAATGGTAAGTTTGAGTTTATAGAAAATATCTTTATTATGGAAAAGCATAAAATCATAGTATGCTTTTCCCTTTATTTTTTTAGTCTATTCTAATAATGTCTATTAATATCTATTCATGATACTCTGAATAGAAGCTATATGGCAATAAAAAAGCAGATTATTGTGGCAAACTTGAACTAAAAGCAGTATCTTTGCAAAAAATATATTTACTATAAAAGCTGAATATATCAAAATATGGAAACGGGAAACAAGTTATTTCAAGAAGTTAACGAAGGATACACCATGCTTGAGGCTATCAACGAGGCTAAACGTTGCCTGCATTGCAAAGTGCCTCAATGCAAGAAGGGATGTCCTATAAGTCATGATATTCCAGATTGGATTCATGAGTTGTCGATGGGTAACCTCGGCAACGCTATGGATATAATAAACAACAAGAGTAATCTGCCTGCTGTTTGCGGACGAGTGTGTCCTCACGAGAAACAATGCGAAGGTCATTGTGTGCTCAACAAAAAGGGACAAGGCATACATGTGGGCAAGTTGGAAAGATTTATTGCCGACTTTGATGGCAACATGGGTCTTATCCGCGAAAACTTGTTGCCTAAGACAAGAGGTAAGATTGCGGTTATTGGTTCAGGACCTGCCGGACTAACTATTGCTGGCGACTTGGCACGCCAGGGCTTCAACGTAGAGATTTTCGAGATGGAGCCAGAACCAGGAGGAGTATTGATGTTTGGTATTCCTGAATATCGATTGCCTAAGGAAATAGTGCGCCGAGAAATTAAGAAGATTGAGGAGCTGGGCGTAGTGTTCCATTGCAATACTACCGTGGGTAAGGACAACCTAACTATCGACAAACTCTTTGATCTTGGCTACGACGCTATCTTTATGGGAACCGGAACTGGCAAGCCTAAAAAGCTCAATATACCAGGAAGCAACCTCAAGGGTGTGCGCCAGGCTATATGGTTCTTGCGCCGTGTGAGCCTCTACAACGAAGGCAAC
>HF994189.1:31587-33721 GCA_000436915.1 Prevotella sp. CAG:1092
GCCTCTACAACGAAGGCAACCTTAGTCGCGACGAGATTGTGGTTCACGATGGCAACCGTGTATTCGTGATAGGATGTGGAAATACAGCTATGGATGCTGCTCGAACAGCCGTACGCTTAGGAGCAAGCCACGTAGAAGTGGTTTACCATCGCACAATAAACGATATGAGTGCTTTGCGCTCGGAATACGACGAGGCTGTAGAAGAAGGCGTGAAGTTTAGTTGGGAGTCGAGCATCGTGGAGATTCATGACGAGAATGGCACACTCAACGAGGTTGTCATCGAATCAAATGGCGAGCGCCGAGTAGAGAAAGCCGACTTCGTTATCATGGCTGTTGGTTCTGCACCAGCAAGCCGAATAGTATCTACCACAACAGGTATCGACGTTGATGATCGTGGCTACGTATTGACTCGCGAAAAGCCATACGGCATGACTACTCGTAAAGGAGTATTTGCAGGAGGCGACGTGGTGAATCGTCCATCAACCGTAGTGCTGGCAATGCGTGATGCAAAGCAGGTGGCTGAAGGTATGGCTCAATATGTGGATGCTGTGAAGCTCCTTGAAGCTATCAATATGGGTGGCGAAATAAAGAAGCCTGAAGAATAAAAAAATAATCGAAACAACAAAACAAATCAATACAAACAATGAAACAAACTATTATTTCACGCTTCCTTGCCGTCGCTTTGATGATGACAACGGGAAACCTTGCGGCTAATGCCGGATGGACAGACAACCTGTCGCCATACGACCTTAATGCACCATTAGGATGGGCTACTGTAGATGGAAATGTTACAGGTGGCGAAGGTGGCACAAAGGTTACTGTTACTAACAAGACTGAACTGATGAACGCCCTAAAAGGTACAGACAAGAAGATAATCTATGTGGATGGCGAAATAGAGTTCTCGGGACTTACCAACGTGAAGAGTGTGCAGAACAAAACCATTATCGGTATGAAAGGGGCTGCGTTCGTAAACTCTAAACATTCAGCAAGCGTGAGCGAAACTGGCATCATGCAGCTATCTTCATGCAAGAACATTATTCTGAGAAACATCATCTTCAAGAGCGCAGGAGCCTACGATATAGATGGCAACGACAATCTTACGATTATTGGTTCTACATATATATGGGTAGACCATTGCGACTTTCAGGATGGCGTAGACGGCAACTTCGACTGCGTGAATGGTTCGGACAATATCTGCGTAACATGGTGTAGATTCCGCTATCTGATAGCTCCATGGGCAGGAGGATCTGGTGGCTCTAACGACCATCGCAACTGCGACCTATGGGGAAATAGCGATAAGCGTTCGGGAGACGAAGGACATCTGCGCACTACTTTTGCCAACTGCTGGTGGGATGAGGGATGCTCGGAGCGTATGCCTCGCGTGAGATTTGGACAGGTGCACATACAAAACTGTCTATATTCAAGTTCCAATGCCCATTATTGCATAGGCTATGGCTACAAGTCGAACATTTATGTTGAAAACAACGCTTTCACAAGCAACGCAACAAAGAAGACTCCTTGGAAAAACTATGCCACAAGTAGCGGAAAGAAAGACTACAACATCACAACTGTTGGCAACCTCAACGCTAAAGATTTCCAAAGTCGTTCGGGTAGCGCAGACTATTTCATTCCTTCCGACCACTACACTTTGAAAGCTTACGACAGCAAGCTGGTAGAGGAGGTTGTGACCAACGAGGAGAATGGTGCAGGAGCTACTCTCGACATAACATCTACCGCAAATGGTATTGACAACATTTCGGCTACCAATTCGGAGCTTCCCATAGACATCACCTATTATAATATAGATGGCACAAAGCTCAACGCTCCACAACCAGGCATCAACATCGCTAAAATGCTGTATGCTGATGGCAGAGTGGCAAGCAGAAAAGTGAAGAAGTAATATTCTAACTATTTATATATTAAAAGACCAAGTCGTTTGTTTCCGTACGACTTGGTCTTTTATTATTTTCACCCTTCCTCGATAGCTATTTTTATCACGCCATCTTCCTTGTTCTCGAATATTCTGTACGCCTCTTCAATTTGGCAGAGAGGGAAACGATGGGTAATGAGCGGAGTGGTATCTATCTTGCCTTGCGCTATAAGCTGTAGCACTTCCTCGCAGTCGCAACCATCC
>HF994189.1:33728-34015 GCA_000436915.1 Prevotella sp. CAG:1092
CGCAGTCGCAACCATCCACGCCGCCAGTCTTGAAGGTAAGGTTTTTACCATACATATCAGGTAGCGGCAACACCTGTGGCTCGTCGTAGAGGGCTACGATAGTGACGATGGCATTAGGTCGGGCACAAAGCCATGCCAAACGGAAGGTATCTTTGCCTCCTGCCACTTCCAGCACTCTATCAGCACCTCCATGGTCGCTATTGTTCTTCACAAACTCTTCGCATTCGTCTGGAGTAGTAAGCAGTACATTTGGATAATGCTCCTCGACAAACCTACGACGCTCTTCC
>HF994190.1:0-165 GCA_000436915.1 Prevotella sp. CAG:1092
CCGAGGCTTACACCCAACATCTGGATATACTTGTCTGGATCGTAATAATTCTCGTAGTTGTTATAGTAACTAGAACCATAACCATACATATAACTGTAATAGTTGTTCATGTAAGCACTATTGTAATAGTTGCTTGACACGTCGGTACTCTTACTGTAGTATGCA
>HF994190.1:304-459 GCA_000436915.1 Prevotella sp. CAG:1092
TCACCATCACCGATAGGCATGATACCACGATGCTCCTTGTTTTTGTTAAAGAGGTTTGCCATAGAGAAGTTGTTGAGCTTCAAGCCCACACGTCCGATGACACCCGTCTGACCCCAACCGAGCGAGAACTCAATCTGGTCGTTACTCTTCTGCTC
>HF994190.1:609-751 GCA_000436915.1 Prevotella sp. CAG:1092
TCCTTAGAGAAAAGGTCGCCTGGCTTGGTACGAAGTTCACGACGCACTACGTTTTCGTAAAGACGGGTATTACCATTGATACGTACATGGCTCAGATAAGCCTGAGGTCCCTCTGTTACGCGCATCTCCAAATCGATAGAGT
>HF994191.1 GCA_000436915.1 Prevotella sp. CAG:1092
CTTCAGCCCGTACTTGAATCACATGCGAAAATTCAGTTAGTGTTTATTCTTTTGGCTTAGAGCTCATGCAGGCTTACCCAAAGTTCCTGCAAATATCGCTATTTTGCAGCGTTTCTCAAAGTTTTGCAGAAATAATTTTGCCCTATACTCTAATTTCCCTACTTTTGCAGTAATATATATTAAGGTATAAAACCAAGATATACGCCAAATAACAAAACATAAAAACATAAAAACCTACAACAACAATGAAAAAGACATTACTTACCGTCGCCTTTGCCCTCACCATGGGCTTATCGTCATTTGCCCAGGGCTACTACACACAATACTATGCCGACAAGGCTCTCGTAGCCAAGGCCACAGAATGGGTGAAGAGTGGCGAATGGCGTGGTGGCTACAATGGTGCATCACCTCATTTCTCTGTCAATGCCGTCGACTTCTATCAGCAATACCATAAGAATCCGCAGCAATGGCAGGCGCTATTCAAATGGCTCGCCAAAACCGACCTCCTGGCACTCTCCAAGGGCAAACACCCTATCGAGGGCAGCAATCTCGTGGCAAGCGTTGAAGACGACCACAACGGTCCGCTCGAAACGAAGCGCAGCGAGAGCCACAACCACAAAATCGATTTCCAGTTCGTTGTCAAGGGCGTAGAGAAATTCGGCATCATCGACCACTACACCAGCAAGCCTAACAGCAAATATCGTCCCGACGTTATCCACTACGACTACGATGCTTCCAAGGCTCGCTTCTATCTCTCAAACCCTAAGGAGTTCTTCCTCTTCTTCCCTCGCGACTGGCACATCGCCAAAATCAACAACGACCTCAAAACTCCTGAGTGTCCCGACGAGAATATCAGGGTGATAGTAGTGAAAGTCGATTATGTAGACTAACAACTCTCGCAACAACCATTTAATAACCATAAAGAAAAAGAAAACAACAAACATGGCATTTGGAAAATGGCTTGGCGGCGTACTCGGCTTCATGTCGGGTGGTCCGCTTGGCGCTCTCGCAGGTTTTGCGTTGGGTGCCTTATTTGATAAGGGTGTAGACTCCGTAAACCAGCCCTACACCAACAACACCTTCGATGGCGATGGCAGCTATGACCACAACGCCTCGCAACAGCAGCAATATCGTGCACATCAGCAGCAGGTCTACGAGGGTCAGCGCAATTCGTTCCGCTTCTCGCTCTTGGTGTTGGCATCTTGCATTATCAAGGCCGACGGCAAGGTGATGCACTCCGAAATGGAGTTTGTTCGCCAGTTCTTGCGCACCAACTTCGGCGAAGCTGCCGTCCACGATGGCGAACAGATACTGCTCAAGCTCTTCGAAAAACAAAAGGAGATGGGCTCTCTGCAATATCGTGGTGTCATAGATAGCGCAGCACGCCAAATGGCGCAAAATCTCGACTATGCTGCTCGTCTGCAGCTCCTCAACTTCCTCGTCATCA
>HF994192.1 GCA_000436915.1 Prevotella sp. CAG:1092
TGACGAACTTGCACAAGTTCTTGACATTGATGTTGATATTATGCAAGACATTCTTGACGGAGATTTGTCACAAGTAACGGCAGAGGACCTTATTAAACTTTTTATTGCAAACGACCTTGCTGTGTGTGTTATGCCAGTAGCTAACACACCTATCGGAAGATTTGGACAAGCAACAGATACACGACGTTGTACCAATATGCGCCCAGATGGTCAACGATTTGAACGCTTTTCGCCTACAAGAAACGTATTCAATGATGCGAATCCTATGCGCAATAATGGTCGCAATCAAAGACCAACGAATCGTCCACAAGACCCATTTAATGGGCATGAGCCTATTGCGGTAGATGCACAAGCACCACAGCCTCGTGATGCAAGAGGTCGCTTCATTAGCCGAAAAACAGTTAGAAATGACGTTCGTGAGGATATCCAAAGAAACCAAATGCAAGAGCATGGAAATCCTTGCCCATATGACACAATGGACAACGAAGAGCTTAGGCAAGTGATTCGTAGAAATCTTTGGTCATCAGAGATTGATTTGATTACAGCAACTCGAAACGATTTGATTAACTTCCTCCTTCATAAGGAGGAGCAGTTAGCAGAGCATCGTGCAAATACAGTTCAAACCAATACTAACAGCCAACGTCATGAAGACGTAAGTCAGAATGTCGATGACAAATATGCACCGCTGATTCGAGCAATGTTCTCGGCAGCAGAGAACGACCCTCGTTTGGCAGAACAAATCAGAAAGTTTGCGAGTCATGACTAATATTTAATCACAAAAAAGCAGAACAAAATATTTTGTTCTGCTTTTTTGTTTATTGTTCTTTTTGTGTATATTTGCCTTGTAAAAAAAAACAAGACATGAAGAAAAAAGAAACAATATCATGGTCGCATTACCAAACGGCCATTTTCGATTTTATTCAAAACGGGCAAGGGAACGCTGTAATTGAAGCGTGTGCTGGAAGTGGAAAAACTTCCACTTTAGTAAAAGGGCTTTCATTTATTGATGAAGATAAGAAAATATTGTTGACAGCCTTCAACAGAGACATTGTAAAAGTGCTTACCAAAAAGACAAAGGACTTCAAAAACACAAATGTCACAACCTTACATGGCCTTGGACTCCAAATGCTTCGCTATAATTTTACAAATGAGTCTTTAAATTTGGACGAATTTAAATATAGGACATTTGTGTCTACCAATTTGAAATCGTTAACATCAATAGACATATCACAATTCTCAAAAAGCGACTATTTTCATTACATAGACAACATTTGCAAATATATTGACTTTGGCCGTTATTACCTTGCACAAACAATCGAGGACTTGAATCATGTGGAAGATAGATATGAAATTGACACAATTGCTGACGAAAAATCCATTGCAATACAATCAATGGAATGGGGAAAGAGGAATCTTGACACAATCGACTACACTGATATGGTTTGGCTCCCAAACGCAACGATGTGCAATCCACATGGTCTTAGATATGATTGGGTGTTTTGCGACGAGTGCCAAGACTTGAACAAGGCGCAGAGGGAACTAATGCTAAAGTGCCGAAAAATCAATACAAGAATGATGATGTTCGGTGATGCTCAGCAATGCCTTTATAGTTTTGCAGGAAGTGACCCAGATTCGTTTAACGCACTCAAATCGCTTCCTAACACGATATCTTTGCCATTAAGTATAAGTTATCGTTGCGCTGACAATATTGTCGCATACGCAAAGGAATTAGTGCCTACGATAGAACAAAATAACGATGGGAGAAAAGGCGTTGTAGAGGAGGTTTCTGAAATTGAAGAAGTAAAAGATGGAGACATGGTTCTTTGTAGGAATAACGCTCCATTGATGAAAATATACAACGCTTTTATTAAAGAAGGCAAAAAGTGCTTCGTAATGGGAAAAGATATTGGAAACAATTTAAAACGAATAGTTAAAAACACGAAAAAAGAAGCTTTAGGAAAGGATTTAAAAACTGACGGTGTTTTCGTTAGGCTTTATAACAACCTATTTGAAACAAGGGATAAAATAATGCTACATAGCAATATTGACATCGACACTGCCATGCAATCATCAATTGTTTCAAACAAGATTGATACGATAAAGGCACTTGAAGTTCTTTCTGAAGGATTAAAGACATCGAAAGAATTAATTGACAGAATTTCAGATATTTTTTCAGATAGGAAAAAGAATGGAATTGCATTGTCAACAATCCATAAGGCGAAAGGTCTTGAGGCAGATAGGGTGTTTATTGCATGCAAATCATTAATGCCTTCAAAGTCAGCAAAGAAAGATTGGGAAATAAGACAAGAACACAACCTAATGTATGTAGCATACACAAGGGCAAAAAACCTTTTAGGATTTTTAAATGAAGAAGATTTCAGCGATTTTAAGGAAAACAGCTCAGCAGAAAAGAAACGCTTGCAATCAATTGAACTACAAGTCAACAAAACACTTGGCAAAAAAACGAAGTACCTTTCGGCAGATACAAGTTATTCATCTGAAATCATCAAGAACGCAAAAAAAATAGTAATTCCAAAATCAAACACACGGACACTAAACAACAATGTAAAAAAAATACAAATCAAACCAACTCTTGGAGGTTTGTTTGGAACAAGAATAAGTAAGAAAATGATTTAATATATGACAAAAAATATAATAGGTTTTTCTGGACGTATGCGTTCTGGAAAAAGCGCTTTAGCAGATATTTGTGAAAAACAAGGCTATAAAAAGCTGTATTTTGCTTTGCCATTAAAAGAAATGTGTGCAAAGTTTTTAAATGTTACAATTGATGAATTAAATAGACTCAAAAACGAAAAAATTCCAATTAATATTAGCTTAGATGACAAATCAGTTGACTTTTTTTCAAATGAAACTGATATCCCAAAAGAAATAGTAACAAAAATATTTAACCAAAAAACCATACATGATGTACGTGAATTGATACAATTCATAGGAACAGATTTAATAAGGTCGTTTAACATGAATTGGCATGTTAATAAAATAAGGCAAATGATTAAACCAAACGAAAAGTATGTGATAGAAGATGTTAGGTTCCCAAACGAAAAACAAATGATAGAAGATATAGGTGGGGATACTTGGTTTGTGATAAGACCAAAACTTGACAACATTTCACATCATATTTCCGAAGAATCATTAAAATGGCAAGATTTTGGCGATAAGGTTATAATCAACAACAAATCGCTTGATTATTTAGAAATGACTTGGGAAAATTTTTTAAACAACTATGAAAAATCGAACAAATTACGTGAAAAGTATATAGTTGATATTTCGTTAAATGGATTGCAGACAAATGTTGATGAAGCTTTCACGTTGCTCGATTCTTTGCTCATTTCACCTTTTTATTTTTCATATGAAAAACCACATATTGATAAACAAACTATAAAGAAAATTGAAATGAAAGAAGATGGGAAAATATATTTGAAATGCAATGATTCTTATTATATAATTGCAAACCCATTTACCATTGAAGATTTAAAAGCGATATTATAGTTTAATTTGGAATAGGGCAATTATATACGTTAATATATAAGTTAATAACAAACATAAGGGGAAAGCTTAAAAAACTTTACCCTTATTTTGTTGTGTTTAATCGTCTCAATAGCCCATTATTTCCTTTTATTTGTCAAATCATCAATTTTGTATCTGTCGTAGTTGTTTTGAATCCTTCTTCTATTTCCTTCGTCTCCATCACCAAATGAATCATATGTCTTCGCATTTTCATCGCCATAACCGTTTATATAACAATCATAATCTGACGCTTTATCACGGCAACTGGCAGCGAAATTCTTATTTGCTAAGCGTCCCAACATATATGATCCACGTTTGGTGTCACCAATTTCGTTAATTACTTTTCTGACAGATTCCTCTATTATTCTGTGAAGCTGTCCTTCTGTTAGTCTAATCCTTTGTTTCATATAATTTTAATTTATTTTTTATTTATATTTGTCTTAATATTTAATATTAAGACAAAAGGAAAAAAACAAGGTGTGAACGTTTTTGGCATGAAAAAAATCCATTACATAAGAAGGATATTGTATTTCTATTCTTGTTTATGGTTCACAATATTCATCATTGCCAATTACATCCGTGGATTACTAACTGTTAAATAACAATTAAACTTTTTTTCTTAAAAAAAAAAGATATTTAAATATAATGAAAGTAATAAATATTAATTTTGACAATAAAACATACGCAACATGAATAATAACGTAAAAAGAAAGGACTGGGTGGGCGGCTCGGCTGCTGTTTTCAAAACATTGGGTGCAAGCAACCATACGGACACGGATAGACAGCGTGATGATTACTATGCCACTGAACCGAAGGCGACGGAATGGCTGTGCAAACTGGAGAAGTTTGATGGCATGATATTGGAACCTTCGTGTGGTGAGGGGCACATGAGCGAGGTGCTGAAAAAGGCTGGGTACGATGTGGTGAGCCGTGACA
>HF994193.1:0-26646 GCA_000436915.1 Prevotella sp. CAG:1092
GCCCCAGATGGGTGCTGCCATGGGATTGGGTGCTGCCCCGCAGATGCCTGGAATGGGCGGTGCTCCACAGATGCCGGGTATGCAGATGAAGCAGGCCACGCCACAGGTAAGCTATATGGTCGGTGTCAATGGGCAGCAGGCCGGTCCCTTCGACTGGAATCAGCTGCAGCAGCTCGTTCAACAGGGCCAGCTTACGCAGCAGACCTATGTCTGGAAACAGGGTATGCCCAACTGGGCATTTGCCGGACAAGTGCAGGAACTGCAGCCACTCTTTATGAACGCTGCACCACCACAGATGCCGGGTATGCCGCCCATGCCGGGAGTGTAACATCATAGAATCAAAAGTAATAATAATATAAATAGTATTTATGGCAAATTTAATTCCTGAGGAGCTGAAAGCTCTTATCCAACAGTATTTAACTGACGGCGTACTGACTGACAAGGAACGCCAAGTGATTTTGAACAAAGCAGAGAAGATGGGGCTCGACCGCGATGAGATAGACCTCTATCTCGATGCCGAAGTACAGAAAATTGACCAGCAGACCGATGCTGCTGTGCGTAAGCAGAAGGGTAAGACGTGTCCCTTCTGTGGAGGTAGTGTGCCTCAACTCACCGACAAGTGTCCGCATTGTGGTGAAAACATTACTCCAGAAGCAAGTAAGGAACTACAAAAAATCTTCAACAACCTTGAGGAAGCTCTCATTGATTTAAAATCAGGAAGAGACATTGAAATAAGCAAAGCAAGTGTAGAACGTTTTGCCCGCAAAGCAAAAATGTACTATGGCAGCAATCCAAAGATACAAAAACTATTATTAGGGGTCGAAAACGAGGTGATTGAAGTTGAGAAAAAACGTAAAAAATCTGTTAGAAATGCCATAATAGGTTTAGTTGCAATTTTTATACTTCTTATAGCAATGTCTGTTTTGGGATTTATTTTTTCTCAACTGTCTGGTAAATAATTTAGTGACAATTATGTGTACAAATCAAATTACCATCTAAACTAAATAGAATATAAAGAAGTTGCCGTAGAACGCATTCGATGCTGGAGGCAGGCAGGCGGCTTTCTTATCCTGTAGTAGAAAGGTATTGGGCCGTCATTCTATTTTGTGCATGATAACAGAAACTAAAATGGAATCAAAATTAAACATTTTAAGTGACTTCCTCAAGTTTTTTAAGGAACAACAGGAAAGTATACCTTATAATTTTAATGTCCTTGATGAACAGTGCGGACACATTGTTGAGAATTCGCACACCAATATGCTGATGAAACTATTGGAATACAAGAACCAATATGGCTATGTGTTCCTAAAGAGTTTTTTTGCATATATTGGCATGGACATTGAAATAAAGTCTGGGATAGTTAAGTTTGAACGAGAACAGAACTATAAAAGGTATGACAAAAACGGTCGCATTGACGGTCTTATTTATCAGCAGAATCAGTTTGCCTTGATTATTGAGAACAAGGTGAATGGTGCAGGCAACCAACCTGAGCAACTCAAAAAATATATTGAGGGTACTCAAAATGACAACAATATTTTCCCTGAGACAGATAAGAAATCTCGTGTTGACAAAATATGGGCTATTTTTCTTACCAAAGACGGTGATGAAAAACCAGACAAATGAAGTCAGGCTTATATGCAGGAACAAGGCATTTGTTCATCTATTGGCGAAGTATTAGAGGGTCCTCGTTATGCATCAATAAGCTATCGTGAACACATCCTGCCATGGCTGAGAGAAGAAGTCCAGCCTTGTGTAATGCAGAAAGAACAGGTGCTTAACACGGGACTACTTCAGTACATTGATTTTCTTGAAGGCATGCTTGGTATTCGCAAGTCGGAAACCAAGATGATAGAGCAGAACAAACAATGGCTGAAAAAGAAATTGGATCTCAACAAACCATTTGTAGAGTTGAACAAGGATTTACGCAGTATTAGACTAGATTTACGCAAGCAACAGAAGAGTCTTGTAAAGGAAAAACCTGATGAACTGTTACATTTACAGAAATGTTCTGGAATTTTGGCAAATCTTATTGAGGAAATAAACGAGGAACCACTGCAGGAATTCTTTGAATTGACACGTGGCTACTTTACCTCAACAGATCACGGCTTGATGAAAGAATGTGTCATCAGCCACATCTTCAACTACTACTATATTATTGTTCGCGATGCATTGTGGCCTAGAAGTTTGCATTTCGAGTGGTATCCATTAGGAGTTGATAAATTGAGTAAAAGGAAAAACTATTCTTTCTGCTTCCACGTGGAGGGTTCTAAAGAAATGCGCGACACTTTCGATCAAGACAAGCAATTGGAGGAACTATTTCAGCAACAAGGCTTCATCAAAGAAGACAGACGTGCCACTAAACACAGGAATATTTCGTTCCGAAAGGAAGTACCTGCTCCCAAACCAATCATGTTGATGAATTCTTTTGAACTGGAATTATATCTAAGCGGTGTGTATTCCTATGTAACCAAGGAGATTATTGATAGGATTAATAGTAACTTAGCTAAATTATAATATTATGGCAAACAATTTAATTCCTGAGGAGCTGAATGCCCTCATCCAAGAGTATTTAACTGACGGCGGACAGATAAGGAGCGCGCAGTGATTTTGAAGAAAGCAGAAGGTATGGGCCTTGACCGCGATGAGACAGACGTCTATATAGATGCTGAGGTACAGAAGATTGAGCAGGCATGCCGCCTATGCCAGGTATGTAAAGACAATTATAAATAATGTATCTAAAATAATAAAACTATGTTTTCAAAAGAAATGGAAGCTTTGATAGCGGCTTCAATCGAAGACGGTATCTTAACAGAACAAGAGAAGCGAGTGCTTGTGAAGCGCGCAGAGAAAGAAGGTATTGACCTCGACGAACTGGAAGTGTATATCCAGTCGATGCTGCAAAAGCAGCAGAAAGCCAAGATGGCAGCGGAACAGCCAGAGGAGAATAAGCGCGAGACGTGGCAAGGCAAGGTCGTCAAGTGCCCCAACTGCGGTGCTCCCATTGAGCCAGGCATCGCCAAATGTCTGTCGTGTGGTTATGCGTTCAGCGGCATCAAGGCCAACAACACGGCCAAGGAACTGGCCCAACAGCTGAATGACATCAATGCCAATTCGCAAATTACCGACAAGATCGCCGCCATCAGCATGACCATCTCATCCTTCCCCATACCTACCACCAAGGAAGACTATCTGGAGCTAATGATTCTGTTGCAAACTGGAATGAAGACGTCTGGTTACCAAGACTTAAGCCTGCCAGCGGTCTATAAAAGCAAGTTGGAAGAATGTATTTCCAAGGCACAGACTTCATTCGCGCATGACCCATTGGTTGTACAGCAGATAGCACAGGCAAAACAGGCTATAGAGGAGAAAATTGCACGTGACAAAAAAGGCGCAATGATTGGGTTGGGATGCATGGCTGTTGGCGGTCTGCTTATATTGATTTTCTTCATCTGCAGCTTTATGGGCTGCTTTGATTGATCTCTCGCTGACTCATGATAACAGATTGTTTGTGGTGCACTATGATTAAGCTAGACTTCGACAAATAATAATTAGTATTATGGCACAATCCTGTAAAGTCGGTACATATATTTTTCGCATCAATCCATCTGATGACAGACAACTGCAAGTACGTTCTATCGGCGGTTCCAGCTTTGCATACTACTGGACTGCGCCCAACGGCTATCACATCTTGGATCTGATGCCACGAGGCGATGAAATGGTTATCTACACAGATCGCTACAACTATGTGCGAAAGCGCAGTGGTAGCATAACACCTGAATATTAGTTGTAAAATAGATGATGGCAGATTTGCAACAACACAATGGTGTAGTGTAAGTAAACTCGAACACCTACCTGTTGTTTACTCAGAACGGATTTCAGCACTATTTGTTCTTTATAAAAGACGAAATCAGTGAGGTATTCACCTCGATATTACAAAAATGTTTAGCACGGAGAACACATTTTAGGTTAAAATGTTTTGCCGGCTGAACATTTTTTTATTATATTTGCAGTCGAAAATGTAATTAAGCATTGAAAATGGAAGCACTGATTAAGAGGCATCTGAACAGGATGCAGACAGTAAGACTCGATTTCGTCAGAAGTATAATGGATGAAATCGACTGGGATGATCGTCTGCTGATGATTAAGGGGCAAAAGGGCGTTGGCAAGACAACGCTGATGACACAACGCATTTTGCAGGAGTTTGGCCCCACGAATACAACAGATGTGCTATATGCCAGTCTGGATAATATCTATTTCAGTACGCATAGTCTTTTGGACTTCATTGAGCGATTCCATGCACAAGGCGGAAAATATCTGTTTCTGGACGAGGTACACAAATACAAAGGCTGGAGCCTGGAAATCAAGAATGCCTACGATGAGTTTGAAGATATGCATATCGTGCTGAGCGGCTCGTCGTTGATTAATCTTAATGAAGGAGAGGCCGACTTGTCGCGCCGTTGCATTACATACACCATGCAGGGTCTCTCGTTTAGGGAGTACCTGCGGATGTTCCATCAGAAAGACTTCCGAAAGAGAACGCTCCAGGAGATTCTGACTGATGGTAACAGTCTGTGTGCTGAGGTTAATGCACAGCTGCGCCCGCTGCCACTGTTTTCAGAGTATCTTTGTTACGGCTACTATCCTTTCCTGAAAGAAGGTCAGAACAATTACTATCTGCGCATTGAGAATATTGTCAACACAATTATCGAAGTGGAATTGCCCCAGTTGAGGAAACTGGATGTGGGTAATATCCGAAAGGTGAAGTCGCTATTGGGCATCCTTTCATCTGGTGTTCCGTATACGGTGGATACCGTAAAGCTGTCATCAATGGCGGAGATGTCGCGCAACACATTATTGCAGTATATGCAGAACCTCAGCGAGGCACGGCTGATTCAATTGCTCTATTCAGATGTCACCAACATAAAACGTCTGCAGAAACCAGACAAGATTTATCTGGAGAACACCAACATGCTGCATGCCCTCGCGACCACACAGGTTAACGAGGGTACGGAGCGAGAGGTTTTTTTCATTAACCAGCTGTCTGCAGCCCATGTGGTGGAATACAGCAAAACTTCTGCCGACTTTACCATCGACCATCAGTACACGATTGAGGTAGGCGGGCGTTCCAAAGACGGCAAGCAGATTGCCGGCGTTGCCGATAGCTTCATCGCCTCTGCCGACGAGGAGTATGTGCTGGGGAACAAGATCCCCCTCTGGCTTTTCGGCTTCTTGTATTAGCAAAGATACACGGCTCCATTTTCCCTATTGAATTGTATATCATATTTAGCATTATGGGACTCAGACAAGAACTGGCATCAGGTAAGATGCAGATTGAAAAGCTGTCGAACTCTGCAGCTGGGCAGGGACTCAGCAGAATGGCTGAAGTACGACTCAAGTCATTATTGAACAATGCCAAGGAAGCACTGACGAATGCAGAGCAACTCGTGGCAGAGGAGATGGGCGAGGATAGCGAGAACGTTACCAAACTACGCCTGTGGGAACGCAAGTTGCTCGACTTGAGTCTGCGCAATAACCTGCTTAATATGAAGTTAGGAAAGAATGCCATTCGCTATGAACATGACGAAATCGCTATTTTAGAGGATGAACTGGATCAGGGCAAGGAGTTTGTTCTTGAGCAGAAGGAATTAAAAGGCATCTATCGTACCGTCCGTACCAATCTTGAGGAGAGCGGTGTGAACACGCTTTTCCTGACATTTGGTACGCTTAATTGGAAAGAACGGGCTAGTGGGCGCAAGTATGCTGCACCCATTCTGCTTGTGCCAGTAGATATTGTACCTATCAAGAAAGAAGGTTATGCCATCCGAAAACGTGATGAAGAGGTGATGCTCAATATTACGTTAATGGAGATGCTCAAACAGAAATTTGAAATAGATGTGGAAGGTGTAAATCCATTACCTATGGATGCCCATGGAATAGACGTGAGTCTGGTGCTCCATTTGGTGCGTGAAGCTGTCAAAGAGCAGACGGAGTGGGATGTTATGGAGGATTCTGTGTTGGGCATCTTCTCGTTCTCAAAGTTCGTCATGTGGAACGATATCCATAGTCATGGAACTGCCGTGATGGAAAGTCCTATCATCAGTTCTTTGGTGGAGGGGCGACTTATGATGGAAGATGAGAGAGCCCCTATTGATGCTCGGCAGTTGGACGCCACCATGAGACCAGAGAAGATGGCGATACCAGTAGATACTGATTCATCACAGTTGGAGGCTATTGCTGAATCGGAACAAGGACGTTCCTTTATCCTCTTTGGCCCTCCGGGAACAGGAAAGAGCCAGACCATCACCAATCTCATTGCCAATGCGCTCTATCATCAGAAACGTGTGCTCTTTGTGGCTGAGAAGAAAGCTGCACTTGACGTGGTGCAGTCACGACTGGCAAAGATCGGACTGGCACCCTTTTGCTTGGAACTACACTCCAATAAGGTGGATAAACAGCATTTTCTGCGCCAGATGCAACAGGTTATCGATGCGGTTGGTGCCAATGCGCCAGAAGGTTTCCAAAGGGTGGCAGACCAACTCTTTCTGCAACGGTTGCAACTCATACAATATATCGATGCGCTACATCAAAAACAGGCAGATGGTTCATCGCTCTATGATGCCATTAATCGCTATCTGACATTGAGTGCTGAGCGTGGCGGCCATCCGCTTAGTGGACTGATGCCGAGGCCACGTACACAGTCGAAGGTTTCTTCTTATATGATGGGAGATACATTAGAGAAGCAATTACCGCTGTTGCCCCAGATTATTGATGGTGTGAAGAAGCAATTGGAGCGTGGACGCCAGATGTCATACTTCAACAAGACGCCACGCCAACTGTTAGAGGCTGATTACAAGTGGCGTAAGTTCGCAGCATTGGCTGATGTCAGTAATGATTTGCTCGACGACCTTGATGCTCTGAGTGATGCTGCAGAGCGATGGCAAAAGAACATGGATTTATTACCGCTGTGGGAACGGTGTGCTGTGGCCATGCGTCAGACAGATAGTGCCAGCATCGAGCAGGCGATAGACCGCTATCGTGAGTTGACCAGCGAGTTCCAGCAACTGACACGCCAGGAATTGGTTGCGCGTCTGTCGGCACAGGTGCCTGTAGGCGACCATGACCCTGAAATAAGCAGCGAACTTACACTGCTAAGAAAACGTATAGGCAACAAGGGACGTGGTACCACCATTCGTAATATCATTGACCAAATGCCTGCACTCCTACCCAAACTGTGTCCTGTAATGCTGATGAGCCCACTCAGTGTGGCTCAGTACATTGATATCAACGGACCGAAATTTGATCTCGTGGTGTTTGATGAAGCCTCGCAGATGCCCACAAGTGAGGCTGTCGGAGCAATCAGTCGTGGTAAGGCAGTCATCGTGGTTGGCGACTCGAAACAGATGCCTCCTACGAGTTTCTTCTCTGCTAACACGACTGATGACGACGAGGCTGATATGGACGATCTGGAGAGTATTCTCGACGACTGTATTTCGCTCAGTATGCCTTCGCGCTATTTAGGTTGGCACTACCGTTCAAAGCATGAGAGTCTGATAGCATTCAGTAATCAGAATTATTATGATGGTAGACTCACCACATTTCCATCGGCTGACGATATGGTACCACATGTGACATTACAGCATGTGGAGGGATTCTATGATTTTGGCAAGACACGTACTAATCGAGCTGAGGCTGAGGCGATTGTGGCAGAAACGATACAAAGATTACAAAACAATCCAGAAAGGAGTATTGGTATAGTGGCTTTCTCGAAGACACAAAGTGACTTAATAGAAGACTTACTTAGCGAAGCGTTAGCCGAGCATGTCGACTTGGAGCAACAGAACTTGGGAGCAGAGGAACCACTCTTTATAAAGAATTTGGAAAATGTGCAGGGTGATGAGCGTGATGTCATTCTCTTTAGCGTGGGCTATGGCCCTGACAAGGAAGGAAAACTCTCGATGAACTTCGGACCTTTGAACAAGGTTGGGGGTGAACGGCGTTTGAATGTGGCAGTCAGTCGTGCCCGTTATGAGATGAAAGTATTCTCCACACTGCGTCCTGAACAGATTGACGAGCGCCGTACACAGGCTGAGGGTGTGCTCGGACTAAAACAATTCTTACGTTTCGTAGAACATGGAACATCCATGCTTCCTGCATCTGCTCAATCTACAGAGGATCATTCTCTGATTGTAGAACAAATAGCAGAAGTATTGAGTTGTAAGGGATATGAGGTGAAGACTTCTATAGGCTCTTCAGCTTCAAGGGTTGACTTGGCCATTATCGATCCACTACAATCAAACCGCTATGCTTTAGGTATTATTTGTGATGGCTCTAGTTATATTCAGCTTAAAACAACTCGTGACCGTGAGGTAGTGCAGCCAAAGGTTCTTCAGATGTTAGGCTGGAATCTTATGCATGTATGGACTGTCGATTGGCTGCAAAATCCTGACGCTGTAATAAAAGACATTATCAAAAAAATAGAACCATGAAACAACTGTCGAAATCACGTTATACGGCTTTCTGTCAGTGCACGAAGAATCTCTGGCTGAAGGTGTATAAACCCCAAGAAGCAACTGTGGATGATGGGGTGCAGGCTCGTTTTGAGCAAGGTAACAAGGTCGGCGATCTGGCAATGGGGCTCTTTGGCGACTTCAAGGAGGCACATGCAGAGAAGGCTGATGGCAGCCTCAACCTCACCAAGAT
Source organism: Prevotella sp. CAG:1092 (assembly GCA_000436915.1). Lineage (GTDB taxonomy): Bacteria > Bacteroidota > Bacteroidia > Bacteroidales > Bacteroidaceae > Prevotella. Next base: position 8,701 of record HF994193.1, read on the forward strand.
GGTGGAGCAGACGCGCCAGTGGATGGATGAGGGCGTGGAGAACATCTGCGAGGCTTCGTTTATCTGCGAGGGAGGTTATTGCGCCGTTGACATCCTGCGCAAGACGGCCGGCGGCTGGGCCATCTACGAAGTGAAGAGCACCAGTTTCCCTGAGTTCAACGGCCAGGAGGCAAAGCTGGAGAAATATGCACCCGATATTGCTTATCAGAAATGGGTATTGACGCAATGTGGAGTTAACGTTACCGGCACCTATCTTGTCTGCCTGAACAGCGACTATGTAAGGCAGGGTGAACTTGACATCAACCAACTCTTTGTTATCAATGACATGAAGGAGATGGTGGAGAATGAATACCCGAAGGTGCAGGCACGTGTGAGCCAAGCCATGAAGGTAATCAACAGCGAGCAGGAACCCGACACAGAACTATCGGAATGCTGCATGAAACCTTACGGATGTGCATTCTGGGAGTACTGCAAGCGTCAGCATGGTGTACCGTCGCCTTCGGTATTCGATGTGTATGGCGGCAAGGGAAGAGGCGGTTTTACCTTCAAGAAGAAACTGGATTGCTACCATCAGGGACTTGTGTCCTTCGAGGATTTGCGTTCGATAGACATCGGCCCCATTCAGAACATGCAGATAGAGGCCGCACTCACCGGTAAGGAGTTTATCAATCCTGCAGGTATCCGTAAGTTTTTGGAGAAGATTACCTATCCAATCTATTTTCTTGACTTCGAGACGATGCAGGATGCAGTGCCTCAGTATGATGGTGCGAAGGTCTATGCACAGATTACGTTCCAGTACTCATTGCACATCAAGGAGAAGAAGAGCACCACAAAGGTCGTTGAGCTGGAGAATGAAGGAAGAAAACTGAAACTGTATGAGACAGCCAACTATATTAAGCATAAAGAGTATTTGGCTCCAAGCAACGGAATAGACCCACGCCGTGCTTTGGCGGAGCAACTTTGCAAGGACATTCCTAAGAATGTCTGCACGTTGGCATATAATAAAATGTTCGAGTGCTGGCGCATCCGTGAGTTGGCAGCTTTGTATCCTGACCTTGCTCCGCATCTGTTGAATATCGCTGATCACATCGTTGACCTCATCGACCCCTTCCGAGCTGGTGACTACTACGTTCCTGCAATGGGAGGCTCGTTCTCTATCAAGAGTGTGCTGCCAGCCCTCTTCCCCGATGAGCCAAGTCTCAACTACCACAACCTCGATGAGCGCTGCCAAAATGGAGGTGACGCAATGACCATCTTCCCTCGCATCAAAGATATGGAACCAGAAGAGGCCGCTGCCAGTCGTGAAGCCCTCCTCCGCTACTGTGAACTCGACACCTGGGCAATGGTGAAGGTGTGGGAGAAATTGAAAGAAATGGCCAAATAGTTTGAATTTTTCAAGCGAAGTGACTATATTAGGTCTCAACCAAATGAAATAAGATGGAAAAAACTTATAACATCAACGGAACAAGTTATACGGTAAACGAGCTTATTGCCATTATGCGTGAGCAACTGCCCGGCCTTAAGAAGTATTCTCATTTCGCAGATGCAGAAATAGAGTTTTGTCGTCAGAACAAAGACGGTGCCCTCTTCTTTTATGTCTCTAAGGACAATGGAGAGGATATGATGGTTAAAATTGGACCTGAAGAGACAATCTATTGGGATTGGACCGGCCAGGTTCTGGACTAATATCAAATGAAACAATCAAAATGAAATTAAAACCTCGCGATGTACAGGGAATCACAATAACATATGGGAAATATTGAAAATTGCGTTGAGTCTTTAAAGAAATCGCCTTTATATAGTCTCTCAATGGCTAACAAGGAACTATTTCATAGTAATTTCCTTGCTTGGTTTGGCGATCAGTATAAGAATGAGTTCAAAGGTCTTATGAACAAATTGCTTGGCACAGAAGTTCTAAAAGACAATAATTTCAGTATAGAAAGAGAGTATAAACATTTTGATATCTGCGTTAAAGTAAATGGTAATGAGATAATTCTTATTGAGAACAAGGTAAAGAGTGTTCCGACAAGTGAGCAGTTAAAAGGATATATGAACGAAGTGAAGTATGAAAAATGCAAATTTATTCTTTTAACCATGACACAAGAGCTTCAAGACTTATCCAAGGCTGTGGGATGGACAGTAATAACTTATAAGGACTTATCAGAAAAAATGCCGGATCGGCTAAATGATTGTTATCATTCTAGCTTATTAAAAGACTATCGTGATTATGTTAATAATCTCCAAGATATTATTGAAATATATGATAAAGAAAAAAACTATAATTCAAAACCAGAAGACAACCGTTTAAAAGAGGAGCTTGGAATACATGACATCTGCGGAAAGAGAAAAGCCCAAACTCTATACAAAAAGCTCTGTGAAGCATGTAAAAACAAGAATATTAATATTGTTTCTGATATAAACAATCTATCAGACAACAATATTTATATAGGATGGGGCTATACAAATTCAACACCTCTTATTGAGGTAAAGTTTAAACCAAGCAAAGATGTTTCTGATGTAGTTATTATTCAGATTCAAGGTAAGCAGTATCGTCATGCAGTTGAGTTTTTCGATAAAGCTATTGGTGATAGGATAATTTATGATTACAAAGAGCACATTCCTTCTGATAAAGGTTTAAGTTATTTAAAAGAACATTATTCTGACATATTATCACTTAAAGGAGAAAAACCTCAGAATTATCCATTTGATAAATATGTTTTTGGGCAGAACAAGAAAAGGGGGTATTGTAAATACTGTAACGGGAAACCGAATGCCAATGGCGATATAAGTTGCTTTGTTTATCAGTGGGTAGAAATTCCAGCTATAACATCATGCGACGATTTGATACAAAAGATCTTAGAAGACATAGAAAATATGAAAGAAATTTTGAAAAACATGATTTAAGCCCTCATCTTTAAATTTCTCTTCGAAAGTGACTAGATTATTGTATAACGTTTAAAACTAGACAATATGAATACAAACATTGAAAGACTGAGCCAGATGCTCAAAAGGCATTTCCACTTCTGGATAGAAGCCTTCAAGGACGAGGAAACAGGCGAAGATGTGTCAATTGAACGAAGAGACATTCTTGATACAGAACTCTCCGATGAAGAGCGGCAACTCATAAAAGCCATAGCTGCGGATATTCCCAACCTCACAGATGAAGAACTCCTCCGTTTCCAGGAAGAAATATCTTATTTTGGCTGTCAAACAAAAGAACAGATATACATTGAACGTGTTCGGCGAGGAGAAGAAAGTATGGCTGAATCTATCGAGGGTGTGCCTACGTTGCGAGTACTCTGCGACAAGGGGAACCGCTGGGCTGCATATGCATTATATCAGAAATACAATTGGGGAGATGAGAAGCTGGGCATCTTCATCAACAAACGAGAGGCAAAGCATTATTTTGACCTTGCCAGTGATGTCCCGCAGCAATACAATGATGAGTGGGACGATGTGGACCACCCAGGAGAGGAGTTCCCAGAAGAGTTCTGCTATACTCTTACAGGCAATGCCCAAACACTTGATGCGGTGGAAAAGCTCATCAACGACCTCTGTCAGAAATTGGGCATTCGTGAAAATGAACAGGACGGATTGGGACTCTTCGTGCCACAACGCCAATTGATGAAGGTGCTTGTGGGCAGCGACACAGAATACTATCGTGGCAATGTCCAGCATATAGAACGTAAAGCCCCAGACCGACTTGTCATCACTACCGAAGCCGACAAGGGCGAGCCTCTGCTCTATGCCCTGCGCCAATGCTTCGAGAATCTGAATGTGGAGATGTAATAAAATGAAAAGTCATGGGTGTATCATATCTTTTAATACAACCCGTTGTAAAGTAACAAATATAGAATCAGTCGTAGAAAGTTTCATTTGAAACCTGAGGCGGGCAGGCATCCTTCTTATCCTGTAGTAGAAAGGTCTTGGGATGTCAATTAAAAATAAAAAAAACGAAGGAATTATGGAAACTGATTATTTGTTATTTCTTGATGAATTCAAGAACAATAATAAGGTAAATCAAGAACGTAATAAAGACTAGTCATATAGCTCTTAAAAAATATTAAAAACGTTTCCTCTCTCCAAACCATCCCAAAACCACCATCCCCTCTTTCCTACCTTTATGTACGCATTATTCTGATACACAACACTTTGCAAAAACTGTTATTTAATTTCGCTTGCGTACGGCAGTAGGCAGAATGTTGTATCTCGCTTTGAAGCACTTAGCGAAGTAACTGCCGCTGGTATAGCCGCATTTGCCAGCGATGATGTTAATAGAAAGGTCTGTTGTTGTGAGCAGGTGATAAGCGTGCTCCATGCGTATTGTCTTGATGAAATCAGATGGTGTCTGTCCGCATTCTGCCAACATCTTGCGGTAGAGGTTTACTCGACTCATGAACAGAGCCTCCGCAAGCATGTCTACAGTGTAGTTGTCGTCTTCGATGTGTTTTTTTACAATGCCTACTGCTTTCTCACGGAATGCGTTGTATGGAGCCGATGCGTGTTTGTCGTCGGTGATGACGCTGCGATACAGCTCCTCGCGTTTCTGCTGTACGAATCGATAGAGGAGAAAAGCACCTGTAATCAGTCCTATACAGAGAACTATGTAGAGTGTATATGCCCACCATGTTTCCCACCATGCAGGCAATCTGTGTATCATCAGCACGCTGCACGGATTACCCCAAATGCCATATTCGTCGGTAGCACGCACTTGTACTTCGTAGTTGCCCTTAGGAAGATTTATAATGCGAAAGGTGTTGTCACCCGTTTTGAGGTTCACCCATTCATCGGTCCATCCATTTATTTTTACGGCAAAGTTCACTTCCGTGGCATTCATATGATTGAATGTTGTAAAACTCAGCGTCACATTACTGCTATTGGCAGCCAGTTCAAGAGTTGGCTGTTTTTCTTCGGAATACAAAAAGCCTTTTGTTGATGTCCCGTCATCGGTAGTCACAGTATAGGAACTTACACACACAGGTACTTCCACCGCTCCGTTCAGTCTCTCGTTGGTGGTAAATAGGCATGCACCACCTGCTCCGCCAACGCATACACCGTTTTCGACGGCTGCAACGCAGTGGAAGTTATACATTCCCATACCGCAACTGCTTACTGATATGTCACGGAAGTGTCCCGTGCGAATGCATAGTTCGCGTACATACTGATCAAAGACTATCCACAGATGTCCTTTGTCATCTATCGCCGCATCCTTAACCAGCTGTTTGTCTATATCCACATTGCTCTCCACGAGTTGTGCGAGTTTTTTGTTGCTATCCCACCTGACCTTTGGTGCAAGAGTGGTATTAGAGACCAACTCTTCTGTGTCATTGTTAAGGTCGTAGAGCGAGACATAATGTATATCCTTGTAGATCTTCAGCCGGCCATCAGGTAATAGCTGTATACGGTCAACATACACATCGCTGTAATCTGGGCTTTTTATGTCCAGCTTTTTCGCAGCAGGGCCTGCAAATGCAGTGAATACCGTGAAACTTGGATGATAGCCCGTCATCCAAAGATTGTACTGATGGTCGAGATACAGTCCAAAGACTCCTAATTCGGGATTTTCAGAGTATTGGTATATACAATCGCTCAATATACCTCTGTCTATATTGAAGACCTGCAGTCCGTCGGCTGTTATTGCAAAGAGCAGATTGCGTGTCCTGTCAACAAGTATGTTTTTTGCCTTTATATTATATTGGTATATCACGCGCGAAGTATCCGATTCCGTATAACAGAGTCTTCGGTTGTCGTAACATACCCATTTCTTTCCCTCTGTATCAGGATGAATGATCCTAAAGCGGCCTCTGTAAACAACATTCTTCTTTTTAACTATCTTATGACGTGACGTAACCTCATACGCCACCGAGTCGGATTCTAATAACATATTGCCGTTAGGAAGCAGACTGATGTGCAGAGCACGTGTGTTGCGGAACATATCGTTGAGCGGTCGTATGCTGTAATCGTGCTTGTCGAGTGCATACACGCTTTTTGAGGTTGAAAACCATATCTCACCGTTTGGGGCTTCACACAAGGAGAATATGAGATTGTCTGAAAGTAGAGACGGATGATTCATGTCGCATCGGAAAACATCAATATGATAACCATCGTCGCGGCATAGGCCTCCTTCCAATGTAGCGTACCACATATAACCTTCGCTGTCCTGAATCACTTCGTTTACGTTCGATACAGGCATCTGCCGTCTTGTGGCAGGCTGCTTGACAACGGGATTGAATGATGACTGTGCCAGACAATCAACCGAAAATATAAAGAGATAAAGTATGAAAATTCTTATTAAATACCGAATAATCTGCATGGGCATTTTAATGTGTTTTAGATTGCTTTGCTACAAAGTTAATCAATAGAAAGGATAAAATGGATGATTTTATGAAGAATTTCGTTTCATTTTTGGAAAACTTAGTTACATAGCAACGAGATTTTTATTATTCGTAACGGTATTTTCCTATGTGTAGTTGTTGTTTTGTTATTTTTGCAATGCAATAAACGAAACTTTCAATTTAAAACATAAACTACTATGACAAAGAAATGTATCCTTTTCCTGATCTTACTACTACTCTTGCCTGTGGCATCGATGTGGGGATATAAGATGCAGAAGATTTACATCACCCACAGTGGGAAGCAGCGCAGTATGCTCGTTTATACACCAGACAAGCTGCCAGATAACAGTCCGCTTTTTATTACCACGCACGGTATGGGTGGAAGTTCTGAGAATCAGGCAGAGCATGACCTGATGTATGAGCTTGTTGATACGGCCAAGTTCGTGATGTGCTATCCGAATGCCGATGGCGACTATTGGGACATAAGTGGCACTAACGACCAGAACTTCATCATAAAGGTGATAGACGAGTGCGCCCAACGCTTTAAGATAAATCGCAATCGGGTTTATTGGTCTGGATTCTCAATGGGGTCCATGCTGTTGTTCCATTGTATGCCAAACATGCTTGACAAGATTGCAGCTTTCGCTCCTACGAGTGGAATTCAGTTCAGTGAAAGTCCTTGGACTAAATGCACCAAGAAGGTTAATGTTATGGAATGCATTGCCTACAACGACAATGCATTCACTTACAGTAAATATAATATCCGGGGATACATGGAAAACTTCGGTATCATGAACAAGTACACCAAGAACGATACCATAACGGGCTATAGGACAAAGAATGGTACGTCATGGTTTGATGGTGACCGTGAAATATGGATTAACGAGGATACTGGCCACGAAGTAGTGCTCTACTCATATCGCTATAGTGGAAATGGTTCGCACACACCTGTAGCAGAGAATTCGTATGAGATATGGAACTTCTGCAAGCGATTCCAGCTGGGACCTAATATGATTGTTGGTCCGACGCTTGAGGAAGCTATTGCTTCATTCAAAGATGCCTTCGCCGTGGCAAATGATATCTACAACAATACCACCGATGATAAATATTCAACTGCAGAGCTGCTCCGTACGGAACTGAAGGAGCAAATAGATAAATACAATGGGTTCGAGTCTGCTGACTCTTCTGCTTATTTGGCACCAACCCGTAATCTCACAGAAGCTGCCAACGCACTGACTGTAAGAAAGACCAACCTTGACAACTACTATGCTGCAAGAGAACGCGTGAAGACACTCATAGATCAGTATGCTGATAATCCTGCATGCAACACACGTCCATATTATCTGCGTATGGTTACACTGTATGACTTCTATGATCTATCGCAGCAGAATATGACTAATGACAGCAAACTGGAAACAGCGGCAAAGACGCTCAACGAAACTGCCGATATGTTTGAGAGTGAGTTGGAATTCAGCTTGTCAGTCAGAGAGATAAATACATCATCCGACAGTAGGAATATTCCACACTACGACATCTCAGGCCGTCGTGCAACTGGAAGCGGACTGCGTATTGTGAGGGGAAAGAAGATTTATGTAAAGTAGGCGAAACCTTTGCAAAAACATATCAAACATAAAAACAATATCTACGATGAAACATTTAAAACTTATACTTGCAGCAATACTCCTGATTACCGCATCGAATAGATTGTCTGCTGAAGTTAAATCTTTCGAAGGAGATGCAGACAATTCGTGGACAGCCACTGCCAGCGATGCCTGTGATAATGGCTCAACGATATCCTTCGATGGTATGATGATGACGATTGGTGCTGCCAACGATGGTGTAAACTGGACATGGCATGCGGGCAATGGTGGCCTGCTGCCATCGCAGATGCCGTCAACCGGAGGTAATGCCGGAACTCTCATCACGTCGTTTTCTGAGACAGCTCCTTTTGGCCCACTGCCTACTCACGGTGCCTTCCTAAAGATAGAACCGTCTTCTGTGGGAAAAGTAACTATACGCGGACTTGCATCAAGAAACACGGCACAGCCGCTGATTTTCGTAACCACTCACAGGTCAGACCCCTCAACCATCCTTGCTGTGAAGATAACAGCATGGGATGCAAACGTTAGTCAGTGGGAATACGATGTTGACAATCTCCATACGTATTATTTCTTCCAATTGTCATACCCCGGACAGTTGTCGTCATATCGTTTCACACTGAAAGGTGCCTCGTACGAGAAAACAGGTGAGGGTATCAACAATACCCCCGATAAACATAAGGTGGGATACCTCTATAATGGTAATCTGAACACTGACCGCGGTTATCAGTTCCTCGTGTCACAGAACTTGAATGATGTGACGCCTGTTGAGGCTAATAAAGAATTCACAACAGAAGATTTCTCTGCTTTTGAGACTATTGTGATAAGTTCCACAGTGACCAACAGCGATGCCATAGCATCTCTAGGTGAAGTTCGTCCGTTCGTGCCTATGCTTAATCTCAATCCTGATATCTATGAGAAGTGGGGATACGGCAAGATGGTTAACTCTGGCATAAACTTCGCAACAGTACTCAATCCCGCACATGCACTTTTCAAGGAACTGAATCTTGTCGAAGATCCCAATTCAGATGAAAAATCCTACGTGTTGCCTCTCTGCAGTTATCTCTCTTTCAAAGGTTTGCAATTAAGTGGCATCTTTGCTGATGATCCGGTGTTGGCTGTTGCTTATCAGAATAAGGAAATCGTGGCGATCCATACCCATAACCTCACTCATAATGGATACATATACCTCCCATATACACAAGACTTACTTGCCGATGCTGTGACACCGGGCATTATAAATAACGCAATAAGTATTCTTTGCAGTTCGAAGGGTCTGCCTGAACCAGCGCCGACTCCTGAGTTCTTGCTCGAATACGCCTATAAGTCAACGATAGTGACTATAATCGATGCTGCTCAAGGTGTGGATATCTTCTATACCCTTGACGGTTCGGAACCTACGGAGTCAAGTACCCGTTACACAGGTCCCTTTGCAGTAAGTGAAAACGTTACTGTGAAGGCAGTGGCATGTGGAGAGGGCTTTGTCATGAGTAATACCGGAGTGAAGGATGTCGATATCCGACAGGTATGTCATTTGCCGGTGTTCAACACTGAACATGAGAATGGACGTAGCATCGTGACTATCAGTACAGAAATTCCCGGTGCCCGAATTTACTACAATTATAAAGGTGACTCTGTTGTAAGTCTGAGCTCTCTTTACACGGGACCTGTTGTATGCACGAGCAACCGCACCATCTATGCCTTCCAGACATACGACGGATATATAACATCAAAACTGGCTTCGGAAAATGTCAGTGTTGATAATCCTCATATACGCATTGATATATTGTCGCAGATGGATGCAAATAAGAATGAGTACTTTGAATGCACAAACGCTGATGATTTTGATGCCAAAAACGGTTGGAGTGTACACTCATGCGGTCAACGCATCACATGGTTGGATGCTAATCCGACACTTAAGTATGGTGATGCCAGCAACTTCAATCCAGAGACCGTTGAGGATGAAAACATTTATCTGCCAGCAACAAATGGACTGCTGGACCTGGGCAAAAGGAATATATCGGCCTCTGCCAACGCAAAGATTCAGTCAACAACGGCATTCGCAGGGCCATTTGATGTAGTAATGTATATTGCCAATAACAATGGTAATGAATTGTTCAGTGAGGTTGTACGTTCGGAATGGACAGCAACAAGTACCGACGGTTGCAATATGGGCACTTTGCTTCCAATTGAAGGAGCGAAGGTAACGCTTGGCTCGTCAGAAGACAATACATGCAACTGGACATGGCATGCGGGCAATGCTGGTCTGCTGCCTTCACAAATGCCCTCTGTTGATGGCACTGCGGAAACGCTTATCACATCATTTTCGGAAGAGGCTCCTTATGGTAACTTGCCATCGCACGGCGCATTCCTGAAGATAGAGCCTGCGAAAGCTGGTTCGGTGACTATAAGCGGTAAGGCTTCGGCGAGTGCGGACCAGCCTCTGATATTCGTAACATGCGAGAAGAATGCCCCGGACATTATAGTGTCAGCAAAGATTACGGCATGGAATGCAGACGAAAGCAGCTGGACATATAATGTCGATGAAGATCATGTATATTATTTCTTCCAACAGGCATATCCTGAGAAGCTGACAGCTTACCGTTTTACTCTGCGTGGTGTGTTGTTTGAGAGCGTCAGTGATGATGATACATCTTCAAAAGATGGTGATGCCATAGTGCCTCAGGTGGCAGTCGAAGTTGCAGCAAGTAGTGCTGCTGATGCAGAATGGACACAGTTGGGCGATGTTATTGAGTTGCCTAAGACTGGCGGTCTGTATAGAATGAGCGTTCGCAGTTATGAGGGTACGGAACCGGTATTCGTCCGTACACGAATTGTGAACGACGCTATGCATGCAGGTTTCCTAAATATATATGTTACATATGAAGGTGAAGAGTCAAGACGAATACTTGGGCAGGACCCAGTAGGCATTGACAATGTGGAACTGAAGATATGTCGTTCGGCAGGTATCTATAGTGTGAATGGTGTTCGCTTGAGCAAATTGCAGCGCGGATTGAACATTGTGGTATCTTCTGAGGGAAAGGTTAAAGTTGTTAGGTTATTATGAAGAATTTGAGATATATTGTTATTCTGTTAATGGTGATTGCTGGTACGATACATTTACCGGCAGCGATAGTAGAGTTTGGTAGTGATACACAGACATCGTGGACTGCATCGGCAGGCGATGAATGCGGTAGTGGCTCGACGGTAAGGCTGAATGGTGTTGTTGCTACATTGGGTTCTGCTGCAGACGATGCTGTAAACTGGACATGGCATGCGGGCAACCAAGGTCTGCTGCCGGCGCAGATGCCTTCAACGGATGGCACGACAGAGGGGCTGATCACGTCATTTTCGGCCACAGCTCCATTCGGACCTGTTCCGACCCACGGGGCATTCGTGATGATAAAGCCGACAAAGGCCGGCGCCGTCATCATCAGTGGCAAGGCCTCTGCAAATGCAACGCAGCCAATAGTATTCCTGACGTGTGACAAGAATGATCCTTCGACGATCATCTCTGCCAAGATAATGGCTTGGGATGCTGCGACAACAGAGTGGACACAGGAGGTGGATGCAGACCATGTGTACTACTTCTTCCAAGTCGCGTATCCCGGTAAGCTCACGGCGTATCGTTTTACATTGCGTGGCATAGCATTTGATGATAATCCGACGCAGAAGATAACGGTTTATACTATCGGTGACTCAACAATGGCAAATAAGTCAGAGGGCAGCACGGAGCGTGGCTGGGGCATGCTGTTGCCATGGTTTGTTGATGCATCGAAGGCTGCTGTGAGCAACCATGCGGTTAATGGTCGCAGTACACTTAGTTTTATTAAAGAAGGACGATGGGATACGGTGTGTAGTGCTCTGAAAGAGGGGGACTTCGTTCTTATTCAGTTTGGGCACAACGACGAGAAAACCGATGGCTCGCTGCATACAGATCCGCAAACGACGTTCAAACAGTATCTCACACGCTTTATCAATGATACACGCAGTAAGGGAGCTACTCCTGTGCTGCTTACCCCTATCGTGCGCAGAATCTTTGGTAGTGACGGAAATATCGAGAGTGAACATGTGGCATACGCAGAGGCAATGCGTGAACTGGCTTCGGAACTCTGTGTCCAGCTAATTGACATGGAGACGTTAAGCAGTCAGTATGAGAATGTCGCTGGTGTGGAAGGCTCGCGCGCTCTTCACGAATACTTACCAGGCAAGGAGATAGACAATACGCATCTTTGTCAGTTTGGAGCATACATCACTGCCCGTTGCGTGGCTGAGCAGATAGCCATGAACAATGACATAGGCATACCAGTCAATGCTAATCCGCAGACGTTGGCAGGAGCATACTCCTCAACTCTTGACTATGCCCGCCATGCTTTCAGCTTGATTTATCCCGACGAGACGGTTCCCAACACGTTGTCGGCGCTTGATGCCAAGGTCAGAAGATTGAGAAAGGAGGCACGTCAGGCACTTGTCACAGCAGAGAAACCTGCTGATGCCACGTTTGCTGTTACCAATCATGCTTTCACGGAAGGCGACTGCTGGTATAATGCAATTCAGGCTACTTGCCCTATGGGATGGAAGGTGGATAAAGGCGCAGACTATACGGAGATGAGCCAGACCATCACTGATATGCCTGAGGGCACATACGAAGTGTCGGTCAGTGGGGCAGAGGTTAAAGGAACGTGTGAAATGATTGATGGCAAGCTGATCATCAGACTGCGTGGCGAGAACGGTTGGAACACACAACTTGCAGATGTGCGACTCGCCATTACCGAAGCACACGAGACTGGTGAGAGTGTATCAGCGATAAAAATTGTGGACAACAAGGATGACGGAACCCTGACCATAGCCGATAATGAGCATATCGCACCTATTGTATTTGATAAAACCGACCATAGCGTTGTGGGCATAGCAGCCAAGGCACTCTGTGGCGATGTGAAGATGATCACAAACCTTCAGCCGACAGTTGGTAACGAACTGACGGCAGGTACTACTCCTATCATAGTAGGAACTCTCGGTGGAAGCATATTCATAGATGATCTTGCTAAGATCGGGAAACTTGATGTTGCCGCTATAGAAGGTAAGTGGGAGGCTTATACGCTTCAGGTAGTCAGCAATCCTGCGGAAGGCATAGAGAAGGCGTTGGTAATTGCTGGCAGTACACCTAGAGGAACGGCATATGGTGTCTTTGAACTGTCGCGTATGATGGGGGTATCACCATGGGTGTGGTGGGCTGATGTAAGGCCTGCATCACGCAGTGCGCTTTATGCTACGGAAGGAATACTTAACGTTGACGAGCCTTCTGTCCGCTTCCGTGGAATATTTATCAATGACGAGGACTGGGGATTGGAGCCTTGGGCTGCATCGAATATGGATACTGATATCAAGAATATAGGTCCACGGACATACGAGAAAATATTTGAGTTGCTGTTGCGCTTGCGTGCCAACATTATGTGGCCAGCTATGCATCCATGCAGCATTGCTTTCTGGAAAATAGAAGAAAATCCACAATTGGCGGCGCAGTATGATATTGTTCTCGGTTCGAGTCACTGCGAACCTATGCTTCGCAATAATGTGGGCGAATGGACTGCAGGCAGTTCGGCGTATAACTATGCAACGAATCCATCCGGTGTTCAGGAATACTGGCGTCAGCGTGTGGTGGAAAGTAAGAATCAGGATGTGATGTACACGCTGGGAATGCGTGGTGTCCACGATGGAGCAATACAGGGATACAGTGGCGCGGGCAATATTGCTACCGGACTGTCGGAGATTATTTCCTTCCAGCGCAGTCTCATTCATGATATTGTTAACGAGGATGTGACGCTGGTGCCACAGACATTCATTCCGTATAAGGAGGTTCTGGATGCTTACAATGCAGGTTTGAAGGTGCCTGACGATGTAACGTTGACATGGGTTGACGATAATCACGGTTTCATACGCCAGATGCCTACCGATGCAGAGCAGGCTCGTTCCGGCTCTAACGGCATATACTACCATATCAGTTACTGGGGATCGCCGCAGGATTATCTCTGGCTTTCTTCCATCGGCCCGTCGCAAATCAGTTATGAGTTGACGCGTGGTTATCAGCAGGGAATACAGCGCCTGTGGATTATCAACGTGGGAGACATCAAGCCTGCTGAGGCAGAATTGGAGTTCTGTATGGACTTGGCATGGGACATACAAGCATGGGGACCTGTCAAAGCAGCAAGATGGAGCCGCGAATGGGCTGCAAAAACTTTCGGAAATAATGTGGCGGACGAGATTGGGGCAATAAAACAGGAGTATTACCGATTGGCAGCAGCTGGCAAACCGGAGCATGTCTCGTTTGTCACTTATACTAACGAAGAGATAAACCAACGTATTGCTGACTATAAGGCTATTGCCGACCGCGTAGAGGCTGTGAGGGGATGTATTCGTGCTGATTTGCAAGATGCTTTCTTCCAACTTGTGGAATATCCTGTGATGGGGGCCTACCTGATGAATGTTAAGCATCTTCGAGCACGACAAAGTTTCACAGAGGCAGGCGCAGGACATGGTGTAACAGCGCTGCAATATGCTGCAGAAGCTACTGACGCATATAATGAGATTCAGGCGCTGACAAAGAAATACAATACGGAGATTGCTGGCGGAAAGTGGAATAAAATCATGAGTGCTGCACCACGTGGACAGGCTTCGTTCAGTAAGCCTGCCGTTGCTACTGCTGCAGATGTCAGCCCTGTTGAGGTTGATATTCAGGAAGCTAGATACATCACCGTGCCTGCTGCCTCCTACACCAGTTCCAGCATGTCTGTAAGGTGTATTGACGGTCTTGGTATGCAGTCAAAGGCTGTGTGCGTATGGCCTATGGATCTTACCTGTTACAGCCGGCCCACTGATGCTCCTTACGTGGAGTATTCATTACCTGTCAAGACTGGTGAGAATACCATAACACTTCACTTCCTGCCTACATTCCCACTACATGCCGGATGGACGCTGCGATATGCTACTCAGTTTGTTGATACACAGGCATCACCATCGGTTTTCAGCATTGCAACGACTGCAACATCCAGTGTGTGGAGCCAGAACGTGCTGCGTGGATGGTCTACAGGAAAGAGCCTTTCCTATGAGGCAACTACCGATGAGATCGTAAAACTGCGGGTTTACCTTATGGATCCGGGTATTGCTCTGTGTGAAATAGCCATAGAACAGCCTGCTGATGCCACTCTGACCGAGAAGTATATGGTGAATGCAGACTTTGAATTGTCGGAGAAAGGGGTAGTGAATACTGGTGGCGCTACGGTGCGGGGCGTACCTTATGGATGGAGTACGAACAAGGATTTCCCTGGCAACTCACGTGGCATTAACAGTGATGGTGCGAACAAGCATGGCGACAACTCTTGCTGGTTCTATAACAAACCAATGCCAAGTGACTTTGAACTCTATCAGGTTATCAGTAATTTGGAACCAGGGCACTATCGTCTCAGTTGTCGTCTGGGGTGTAAATCAGGTTTCCTGGGAACTTTGAGAATGTTTGCAGACCAAAATGTGCAGTATTTTGGCAAGGAGTCAGACTATGCCGCAAGTGTGTTTACCCAGGGAGAACATAACACCTTCGCTGCTCATGCTGGAACATCCGACTATAACACGCTGCAGAATATGTATGTAGACTTTGATGTTACCAGTGCTTCTGATGTACGTGTTGGTATTCGTACCGGCAATAAGATGGCAAGTGGCGGCACAGACAACTCTGGTGAGACTGGTACCTTCCGTGTAGATTATTTCCAACTCTATTATCTTGGCAATGTTGAGAATGGAATTAGTTCTCCTGTCTATCAATTGCCTGGTAAAACCATCCCGTACAGCCTATCTGGTTATCCGGTAGCAAACCCACAGAATGGTATTTACGTAATAAATGGGCGTAAAGTGGTGATAAATAAGGGAGAGTAAGAGTAATCTACAGGCTACCTGTTGTTATAACGCTGTTTAAGGACTAAGGACTAAGGTTTAGACTATAGCCCTTAGTCCTTAGCCCTTAGTCCTTAGCCCTTAGTCCTTCGCCCTTAGTCCTTTGACCTTTATATGAAATTAATATTAAAGAATGCCGTTTTTGGTTTAATATTAATGTCTTTATCATCTTTTTTTCTTATCTTTGCACGGGTACGCTGCCTATAATGGTGGCAGTAGCTTATAGGTAGAGCCTTTTGAAGGCTTGTGTTTGAATTTTTATGGATTTAATTTATGATTTGGACAATTGTAATAGGAATAGTCGCAGGCGCGATAGCTGGCAAGATTATGAAACATAACAACCAGGGCTGCCTTGTCGACCTGCTGCTGGGTATTGTTGGAGGATGGGTCGGAGGCAACGTCCTTGGCTGGCTCGGAGTGTCGTGGGATGGAACCATCGGGCAGATAGGAACTGCCGTGGTGGGTGCCGTTCTGGTATTGTGGATTTGGGCTAAGATAAAATGATACAATCGGCATTGATTCTCGGTCTGGCTATACCCGTTATGGGTACCGTGCTTGGTTCTGCGTGTGTGTTTCTTGTTGGTGACAAGATGCCGGCACGGGCACAGAAGGCGATGCTTGGCTTCGCCTCGGGAGTGATGGTGGCGGCATCGGTATGGTCGCTGCTCATTCCGTCTCTCGACATGAGCGAGGGTAGCGTAGTCCAGGCTACTGTGGGATTTTTAGCGGGTATGGCATTCCTGCTGCTCATCGACATGCTTATCCCTCACGTCCATGCAGGCGAGGACAAGCCCGAGGGCGTAAGGGCGCATCTTTCACGCACGACAATGCTCGCTCTTGCCGTCACCATCCACAACTTGCCGGAGGGTATGGCGGTAGGGGTAGTGCTCTATGGAGCCATGACCTCTGGAATGGATATTCCCGTGGCTGCTGCTCTGGCCATGTCCATCGGTATTGCCATACAAAACATCCCTGAGGGTGCGATAGTGTCCATGCCTATGAGGGCGGCAGGCAACAGCAGAAAGCGCAGCTTCGCAATAGGGGCCTTGAGCGGACTCGTAGAGCCTGTAGGTGCACTGCTCGTCATTATGCTGGCTTCTGTCATGACATCCATGCTTCCTTATGCGCTGGCATTCGCAGCAGGTGCCATGCTCTATGTGGTAGTAGAGGAACTCATACCAGAGGCTTCCGAACATCCGCACAGCAATCTAAGCACCATTGGCTTTGCCGCTGGCTTTGTGCTGATGATGATTCTCGACGTGGTACTCGGTTAAATATATATAATAAGGTGTAATTTATATATCTCAACTAATAAACGGAAAAAAGAACTTGTATGCGCTTTAGAATACTTGCTGCATTTTTGGCTTTTATGGTTCTCTGGCCATTGTCAACTGTGGCTGATGTCTGGACGGTAGACAATCTTGAGATGGTTCATCTAAAGGACAGGACTAAATATGTCTGTGACCCTGACGGACTGTTGTCTGTGGCATGCCGTGACTCGGCCGACAAGGTGCTCGATTCCCTACGCAGGGGATGCGGCATACAGTCGGTGTTTGTCATCGTCAACAGGGTGAAGAGTGGTGATACCTATAGGCTTGCACAGGACTTGGGCAACAAGTATGGCGTGGGCGACAAGAATACACGCCGCGGACTCGTCATAGTGATTGCCGTGAAGGACAGAAGATATACCGTCTCACCGGGACAGGGACTGGAGGCCGACCTTACAGACGTGGAGTGTGACAGGCTTGCAAGAGCGTATATCATACCGAACATGAAGGCCAACAACTCCGACGGAGCCGTTCTCGCAACATCGCAGGCTTTGCTCGCAAAGTTCAAGACGGGAAAGTTGCCTCTGCCTAAAGATACGGAAGGCGAGGAGATGACGCAGGGGGAGTGGATATCCATCATCATATTGCTTATACTGTTCTTTAGCATACCTTTGTTCTTATTCATTCAGTTCGTCCTGCTGCTGATGGGCATTCTCAAGAAACCATGGGTGGACATCAAGAAGTTAAACAACAATAACCGTAACCGACGCAATGACAGGGATGACTTCCCACCGTTCATAT
>HF994193.1:26704-31012 GCA_000436915.1 Prevotella sp. CAG:1092
GACCTATAGGCGGAAGCTTCGGAGGAGGTACGTTCGGCGGAGGTGGCTCAAGCGGGGGCTGGTGATAGCAACTCCCTTAGTCCTTAGTCCTTCGCCCTTTGACCTTAGTCCTTAGTCCTTAGTCCTTCGCCCTTAGTCCATAGATTATAATAACTCTAAATAAAATTCCAACATGAAGAAAAGTACTATTATCATTATCGGTGTTATTGTCATTGCCGTTCTGTGGTGTATCTCTGCATACAACGGTATGGTTACAAAACAGGAGGGTGCCACCACGGCTCTTGCTGATGTTCAAGCTACCTATCAGAGACGTGCCGACCTGCTGCCAAACTTGACAAAGACTGTAAAGGCATACGCCAAACATGAAAAGGAAACTTTCGAGGCTGTTACTAAGGCAAGAACTGAGGCTACTCAGATTAAACTCGATGCTGAGTCGTTGACTCCTGAAAAGCTTGCTGCCTTCCAAAAGGCACAGGGCGATGTTTCTGCTGCTTTCGGTCGACTCATGGCTATTGCTGAAAACTATCCAGAGCTGAAAGCAAGCGAAAACTTCAAAGACTTGCAGGTGCAACTTGAGGGTACTGAAAACCGTATCAACGAGGCACGTCAGAAATATAATAAAGCCGTACAGGCGTACAACCAGTCTGTCCGCACCATGCCTAATGTTCTTGTTGCAGGCATCTTCGGTTTTGAAAAGATGAGCAAGTTCGAAGCTGCAGAAGGTTCTGAAAAGGCTCCAGATTTGGATATCTAATCTTTGAGCTATTCTTTTTAGCAAAGCTATAACCCAAATATGGCACGATTATGATGTAAAAGTTGTCTTTTCATCATAGTCGTGCCTTTTGTTTACTATAATTGTATGGTATTTTCTTAATAATCGCAAGAAAAAAACTAAATTATAGCCAAATTTGATAATTATAGTTGTGGTGATGTTGTAAGTTGCTTTCCTTCAGTAACTTAACAGACTTAGTTCGTTGTCGAAGCTATGCTTCGAGCAATCTATGCTTTCTATCAAACGAATCTTTGCTTACTATCAAACCTATCTTTGCTTACTATCAAATGTCAATATGATTGCTGTCAAATGTAATTTAATATAAAGGTTCGTTATATATTATGTTTCTTACATCAATAGGTAAGCTTTCTATATTAATTGATGCGAATTCTTAAGTTTATAAAAGTATCAATTATAAAATGTTTAAGTTTTCTTGGTATTTCAATAACTTTTATTTAATTTTGTCGAGTCTTATCATAGGATATAGGCATTAGCGATGCCTATGTTAGTCCATGATTCGGCAGTCCATATTAAGAAAGACGTTCTCTACGTTTTCTTCTGACCTATAGGAATCTGGTAAATTCAAATGATGTTCAGATGAAGACAGCGGTGGGCGTCTACCCACTGTGTATATACACATGGCATAGGTGTGCCTTCTTCTTTTGTGGAGAAGGTGCATCCTGTGCTATTATATATATACTGAATTGGCGTAGGCTTCTGTTGCTTCTTATTCTTGACATCACGGTTTTACCAGAACCTCTATAGGCAAGGATAATGTAAGTAGCATGATTCCTGCGCCTTTTCTTTTGGTGGTTCATTTATAGCTTTGTAAACTATGCGGGATAGTGGCTGGCTAACGTTGTAATAATCTTAAAACATTCTAATCAAATTTATGGTGGTTTCTGCTTAAGGAATCGGTGGAGTAATAGTTTTGCAAGATATTGCTATGCTTCCATCGGTCCTTAGAGTTATGGCAAAGAAACTACAACTAAGCTATAAAGATATAGAATCTCATCTATTGTTGCTAAAGGCTAAAACTATGCCTGCCAGTGAGGTTGGCTATGAGATACTGATGGCTTTTGGAAAGAGTGCGAGAGATATAGAGCGATATAAAGAAGGCAAGGGTGTGCTCAAAACCTTTGATGGTTTGCTTATTAAAGGCTTGTTTTGCTATAAGCATACCGACAAATACCATCTTACCGAACTATTAGAGGCTCTGAAAAAAGATGCACAAGTGATTAAGGCTGCACCAAAGATTATTGTTGTTAGTGATGGTACAACGATTTTGGCTTACGACACTCGCGAGAATGATACCTACGAGCAGCAACTTGCCAAAATGCATAGCGACTTTGGATTCTTCTATCCTTTGATGAATGTAGAGCGTGTGCACAACATAGATGAAAGTCCTGCCGACGTGAAGGCTGCCGAGAAACTTGCTAAGTTGCACGACGAGATTCGGGCATACAATGAATATAACAGCGACGACGACCTTCACGACCTCAATATCTTTATATCTCGTTTGCTCTTTTGCTTCTTTGCCGAAGATACAGGCATATTTGAAGAAAACCTATTCACCAATTTTATTCGTCGTTTTACTAAGGATGACGGCTCTGACCTCAGCGAGATGTTGGAACAGGCATTCTGCGTAATGAATGTGCCTACGAACGAACGTTCGGCAGATATCACTAAAGAAATCAACGATTTTCCATACGTCAATGGTGGATTGTTTGCCCATGATATTCCAATACCAAAAATGGGATACAAGGCAAGAAAGATAATTATCGAGAGTGGTGAGCTGAATTGGAAAGATATCAATCCTGATATTTTCGGTAGTATGATTCAGGCTGTGGTAAACCCTGATGTGCGAGCTAAAGAAGGTATGCACTATACCAGCGTGCCTAACATCATGAAGGTTATTAATCCTTTGTTTATGGACGATTTGCGAGCAGAATATAAGAAACTTGTAGAGGCGTACAACCAAAAGCGAAACTTATATGATATGAGCGTACTGTCTATAAACCAGTTTGTGGCTGAGTGTAAGCCTATCGCTAAGGATTGCAATCGCTTGATGTTGCGCATGAGTAAGATGAAGTTCTTTGACCCTGCTTGCGGAAGTGGCAACTTCTTGATTATCACATATAAGCAACTACGTTTGCTCGAAATGGATATCCTGCATCTTCGTAAGAAGTGTATACCAGAACAGATGATAGACTTTATAGATGGCTCATGCATTCGTCTTGATCAATTCTATGGTATAGAAATTCTCGACTTTCCTCATGAAGTAGCCATGCTTTCCCTTTGGCTTGCCGAGCATCAGATGAACAACAAGTTTCATGCCGATTTCGGTGTGAATGTTGCCGCCTTGCCTTTGCAAAATATCGACCAGATAAAATGTGGCAACGCTTGTAGAATGGATTGGGAGATAGTATGCCCGCATACCAAGGATGAAGAAGTGTTTGTATTTGGTAATCCACCGTATTTGGGGAGTAAATTACAAACCAAGGAGCAGAAAGAAGATATAAGTTATGTCTTTGGTAAATTAAAGAATAGTAAGATACTGGATTATATCTCAATTTGGTTCTATTTGGGAGCAAAATATATTCA
This sequence comes from Prevotella sp. CAG:1092, assembly GCA_000436915.1. Taxonomy (GTDB): domain Bacteria; phylum Bacteroidota; class Bacteroidia; order Bacteroidales; family Bacteroidaceae; genus Prevotella. The sequence goes on from HF994193.1 coordinate 30,081, forward strand.
TGAATCTAAAGCCAAGTACGCTTATGTGAGTACGAACTCAATATGCCAAGGAGAACAAGTATCTGTGCTTTGGCCTCAAATCTTGAAAATGAATGAAGAAATAGCTTTTGCATATACTTCTTTCAAATGGACCAATAATGCAAAATATAATGCAGGTGTTACTGTTGTGATTGTTGGAGTGTTCAATAAGAGTAATAATAAGAAACTATTGTTTACCTCCGACAAACAAATAGAATCTTCTGTGATAAATCCTTATTTATCTGTAGGAACAGAAACGATAGTACATAAGGATGTTCATACACCTGATGGCTATCCGAAATTATGCTTTGGCTGCATGCCTTATGATAATGGTAACTTGTTGTTCAACAAAGTTGAATATGAAGATTTTATAGCCAAATATTCATCATTCTCTAAGTATTTGCGAATGATGTATGGTTCTGAAGAATTTATAAATGGGAAGCCTAGATACTGTTTGTGGATAGACGAACAGGATGCTGATGAGGCATTGAAAAATGAAGAGATTGCTAGGCGTGTAGAAAGGACTAAAGAACTTCGGTTGGATAGTACTGATGTTGCTTGTTTGAAATTGGCAGAAAAACCTTATCAGTTTAGAGAGCATCCGATATTAGATAGAGACAAGATTATCATTCCTCGTGTATCGTCTGAAAGGCGAAAGTACATTCCTATGGGATTTTTGGACAAAGGAACTGTTATTTCAGATTCAGCCTTCGCCATCTATGACGCATCATTATGGCTCTTTGGCATCCTTACCAGCGAGATGCACATGGTATGGGTTAGAACTGTAGGAGGCAGATTGGAGACTCGTTACAGATATTCCGCTGGTCTCTGTTACAACACATTCCCCTTCCCATCCATTTCCGACACAAAAAAGTCTGAGATAGAAGAGGCGGCAACGAATGTGCTTCTGGCTC
>HF994193.1:31059-34936 GCA_000436915.1 Prevotella sp. CAG:1092
CGCTTGCAGATCTTTACGACCCTGAAAAGATGCTGGAGGATTTGCGTGAAGCACATGAGGAACTGGATGCTATCGTAGAAAGTTGTTATCCTGGCGCTCCGTTCCCAAATGACGAGGCTCGATTGGAATGCCTCTTTAAACTCTATGAGAAAATGACAGCTAACAAGTAATAAATTGAATGGCTTATGGACAAGATAAATGATAATATCGTTGATATCAAGTATCAGCAAACAGGTAAATCGAGTAATACCAATGAACTCGGTATGCGAGAGATGCAAGCCAAGGCTTACGAAGCCCGCAACCATCGCTTTCTGCTTATCAAGGCGCCACCAGCATCTGGCAAGAGTCGCGCCTTGATGTTCATCGCCCTGGATAAACTGAATAATCAGGGCATCAAGAAGGTAGTGGTGGCTGTGCCGGAAAAGAGTATCGGACGCTCGTTTCAGAATACTGAACTAAAAAAGTTTGGCTTCTTTGCCGACTGGCGTGTGGCTCCTTACTTTAATCTTTGTGACACTAGTAACGAAAGCGATAAGTGTAAGCGATTTGTAGAATTCTTCAAGCAAAACAATGTGAAGATATTAGTTTGCGCTCATGCCACACTTCGTAATGGTATGAAAGAACTGCAGGATGAGGAATTCAACGATTGCTTGTTGGCTATCGATGAGTTTCATCATACCAGTGCTGATGTGAATAGTGGCTTGGGCGATATTGTGCGTCGAGTGATGAATAATTCTACTGGTCATATTGTTGCTATGACTGGCAGTTATTTCCGTGGCGATGGTGTGCCTGTGCTTAGAGCTGACGATGAGGCTCGCTTCTTCCCCGTTACCTACAACTATTATCAGCAACTAAATGGTTATCGATATCTCAAAAACTTGGTGTTAGGTTACCATTTCTATCATGGTAGCTATCTCGACCATATTGCCGAGGTGCTGGATACAAAGAAGAAAACGATCATCCATATTCCGAGTGTCAACTCTCGAGCATCAAGCGGATTGGGAAAATATACTGAGACCGACGAAATAATAAAGGTGATAGGAACGGTAGAGGAACGTGACTATAATAATGGTGGCATATATCATGTTAGAACAAAGGATGGCAGACTGCTGAAGGTGGCAGACTTGGTGGAAGATGATGCCGAGACTCGCAATTTGGTGCAAGGATATTTGCAGCGCATGAAGAAACCTGAGGATATGGATATTATCATAGCCTTAGGCACGGCAAAGGAAGGCTTCGACTGGCAATGGTGTGAGGAATGTCTAACTATAGGTGTACGTGGCTCGTTGACAGAAGTTGTGCAGATAATAGGTCGTTGCACAAGAGATTGCGAAGGCAAAACTATGGCAAAGTTCGTAAATATGATAGGAATGCCTGATGCAGAACGGCCAGAAGTGAAGGTGGCGGTAAATGACTTTTTGAAAGCTATCACAGCATCGCTATTGATGGAACAGGTGATGGCACCAAGTTGGAGTTTCAAAACCTTGAAGGATGTTGACGATGATGCTACAAGTCCTATGGATCCGCGAACTTTGGTAATAGAGGGATTGAAACCTTTATCAAGCGAGAAAACTAAGATGATAGTTGAAGAACAACTTGATGATCTTAAGGCTTCGGTCTTGCAAGATGAACTTGTTGTGAAGGCTATTAGCGGAAGTACTACGGCTGAAACTATCACTCAGACTTTGATACCAAAGGTTATTAGAGAGAAATATCCAGATTTGACAGATGGAGAGGTAGAGGAAGTGCGCCAACGCCTGCTGCTTGATACGCTGATTAAGGGTAATGATATTGTTGACGATAAGGGCGATCCTATAGATTTTGATAGCTCAAATGGTGAGGAAAAAGAATCGGAAGGCAACAGATTGTTGAAACTTGCTAATCGCATGATAAATATCGATAATCTGAGTATCAACCTCATAGATACTATAAATCCTTTCCAACGTGCTTACGAGGTTTTATCAAAACAGGTGGATGCACCAACATTGAAGATTATTCAAGACACTATGGCGGAACTGAAGTTTGATATGACTTTGGAACAGGCTATAACGCTATTTCATGGACCTTATAAGGAATGGGTTGAAGCTCATGGCGGTAAACGACCTGATATAAAAGACCCTGACCCAAAGGTAAGGAAACTCGCTGCTGCTTATCAAAAGCTTAAAAACTTGAAACTTCGTAAGATGACAGGTTTGGAATATGAACCGGAAGATAAGTAAAAAGTGAATAGTTTTAGTGAATAGTGAAGAATTATTATGCTTTAAGACATAGACTTCGTAATTCATTTTAATAATAAAACGATGGAATGGCCAAAAGAATTATTAGAAATCTTTGATGACCCTTTGATGGCAGATGTGCGACCTAAGCCTAAGACTCCAACACCAGATGACCGTTTGGCTCAGAAACTGCTCGATATAAACGCTTGGTATGCTTCCAATGGTAGAGAGCCGCAAGCTGATGGACCTTTGAAGGAAAAGCTACTTGCACGATCGCTCAAGATTTTGAGAGATAAGGCTAATGACAGCCTTCGCCAATATGATGAGTATCACCTATTATAAATGTATATAGCACTATGGATATAGATAAAGAACTTGAAGATATATTCAACGACCCTTTGATGGATGTTTCTTATAAAGAAGCTAAACTTTTTGATATCCCTACTGATATGAAAGGAGTGATAGCATTGAAGAAGGAAAAACCTGACTATGTGGCGCAGAGAAAACTATGTGATGACTTCGCACAGTTTAAACCTCTGTTTGAACAAGTGAATAACGATTTGAGAACTGGCAAACGTCAGCTTAAGCGTGTGTCGAAGACAACGAGCCTTACTGAAGGTCATTATTATGTTGTTGATGGTCAGATATTATTGCTTCATGCTGTACTTGATAAGAAAAAAAGTTCTAATGGTATGCCTGATGGTAGAACTCGATGTATATATGAAAATGGTACAGAGTCGGACATATATCTGCAAACTCTTCGTAAGAATGTGGTGGCAAATGGATATGGTATAACCGAAACAAGTGAGGAAACACAGAGTGGTTTCTTCTCTTCGGATGATGTAAAACAAGAGGACAAGGTTACAGGTTATATATATGTACTTCGTTCAAAGTCGGAGAATCCTGAGGTTAGAAATATAGAGAATCTTTATAAAATAGGATTTTCTACTAATAGAGTAGAGGATCGTGTGGCTAATGCTGAGCATGAGCCTACTTATCTGATGGCACCCGTGGAAATAGTAGGCACATATAAAATTGTGAATATGAATTCGCAGAAGTTTGAAGATTTGGTGCATCAAGTGCTTAGTCATGTAAACTTCCGCTTCAAGGTGGCTGATGATAAAGGCGAAATGCATGAAGCAACAGAATGGTATGTTGCACCATTGACAATTATAGATAGCATCATACAAAAGATAATGAATGGTACTATCGTATATTTCTCATACAATAAAGAGCTACAATGCCTAGAGCAAATAGTACAGAAGCCGCAATCTAAGTTGGATCTTTCTGGAATGAAGGTGTTAACCCTTATTCTTGAGAAAGTGTATTTCGAGAGTATCATCACAGGACAGAAGACTGAGGAGTATCGTGCATTGAAGCAAACAACTCTAAATAAATATACCTATGTAGATGAGGCTGATGGCAAACGCTATCTAAAACGTTTCGATGCTATCCGTTTTTATGTGGGCTACCATTCTAATAGAGATAGTGCTGTGGTGCAAGTCTTGGATACAACCTACAAAGATGGTATGATAACATTCTCTTTAGGAAAAGTGTTGGAGGTAGTGAGAGGACATAAATAGTGAACTTTTGATGCCTATATATATAATAAGGTATATAAGTTCATTGCTCTTCTTCCTCCTTCTTTTCTCCTATTTGAT
>HF994194.1:0-5578 GCA_000436915.1 Prevotella sp. CAG:1092
CGGAAGGTAAAAATTTCAGAAATACTACAGATAAATCAAACGTTAGATAGAATTAATGTCGATAAACTTTCAATAATGGCACAGTTTGAATTGTATAAATTTAACCGAAAAAGCGAAATACTAATTGATTTCTTATACCGAAAAACATCGAACATCAAGGATGAGAATGAATTATCTAACTTAATGGATAGTGAAATATATTTCGAAATTCCATCTATTGTAATGAATGAAATCGGTTTATCTGACGACATTAAAGCCGAATAAAGTTAATAAAACTATAAATGATTATTTTTTTTAATCGCCTAAATATCATTTAATACGATTTTATCATATGGACTCGATATTTATTATTAAGTGAAAATAAATATTTAAAATTAAAATAATGGCAATTTCAAATAACAGTGCAAGACAAACACATGTTTCACCAGGTATTTACACTAAAGAAACTGACCTGACATATGCTTCAAAATCGTTGGGCATTACGACATTAGGTGTTGTAGGTGAAACTTTAAAAGGTCCTGCCTTTCAACCGATAGCGATAGAGGATTGGAGACAATTTCAATCGTATTTCGGTGGTACCAGTACTGAAAAATACAAAGGTAGTCAGTATCCTAAATACGAGCTTCCATACATTGCTAAAACATACTTAGAAGAATCGAAACAATTACAGGTGTGTCGTGTATTAGGATTATCAGGAACGAATGCAGGACCTGCGTGGGTTATCAGTGCTTATAGCTCAAAGGCTGACACTACCTCGCCTTATGTAAAGGAAAAGCCACTGGTTATCGCTGTGTTACGTTCAAGAGGTGAACATAAAAAGGCTGCACTTGTAAAAGTTGCAGACGAAACTACTTGCGAGGATGTATATGAATATGACAAGATATCATATTACGCTAAATCGGTAAGACTTGTACCTTCAAAATCGTTAGTTTCAAGTTTGGAAAATTGTAAACCAGGCTATAACACTACGACAGGGGATTTCAAGATTGATGTCTTAAACTATGGAACATTTACAATCGAAGTAACCCTTAACGATGGCGAAGAAGGCAAAGAAACGAAAAAGAATTATTCAGTTTCATTGAATCCGAACACCAAAAATTACATTTACAACGTTATTGGCGGTAAACCAGAAGAAGGTGATGCCGAAGTCTATGTCGAAGAATTATACGATGTTGCATTACGACAACTTATAGAACGTGGACAGATTGACGAAATTAACTCAGAAGTAACAACATTTGAGCCGATAAAAATAATACCGTCACATGCAGCCGTAACAGATCTACTGACTGTCGATGAGAGTATGTTAACTCGTAAGGATGTCGGTAAACGTTTCTTATACAGTGCCTCAGAATCGGTAAACAGCGAAAACGGTCATTTAACCGTCCATACTTCTAATGATAAAGGAAAGACGTGGGTGTCATCTACAGGCGAAGTTGGTCATATTTATACCGTTGTTTCTTATACGACAACTGACGGCACAAGAGAATATTATTATGGCGAATATCTTGATAGTGGTGATAATCGTTATAAGGTCGAAAAACTATGTGAGCCGATTGTTGACCAAAAAACTAAAATCTGTACCGAAGCTGTCGTATGTCTCACTGATGGTCTAACTTATGTCTATAATGTGAGTGAAGAAAATGATGCCGATGTAAGACCGATAACATTCGACATGAATAACTATAAAGAATCATATCGTTATGCAACGACACCTTGGATAGTATCGGAACTTAAAGGTTCTGCCGAACATGTGGAATTGTCAAAATTATTCAGATTTAACACAATTTCTGACGGTAATGCTTCTAATACGGAAGTGAAAGTTTCGATTGAAAATATCGATCCTGTTTATGGTACATTCGATGTAATTGTTCGTAGTTTCTACGATTCAGATGCAAGTCCTATCGTACTTGAAAGATATAAGGGTTGTGATTTGGTACCGGGTTCTCAGAACTATGTTGCCTATAAGATAGGCTCGACGGACGAAACTTACGAAACGAAGTCACGTTATATTACAGTCGAGGTCAATGAAAATGATATAACGAAAACCTCTATTCCAGCTGGTTTCTTAGGATATCCTGTCAGAAATTATAACGGTCGTCAAATTGGAATTAAAAAAGAGTTGTCAAATCCATATTTTGAATATAATACCAATATTGATGAAGATATCCGTATAAATCGACAATATTTCGGTGTGTCTGATTTGGTAGGTATTGACGAAGATGTTTTATCTTATAAGGGTGTTGAAGCATATAATAATGTCCCTGAAGGATTAACTCCTTGTTTCCACCTTGATTCAAGAATTTTAACAGGTGTTCCCGATAAAGACGGAAAAATAACCGAAAACAACATATCACAGACAGTTAGTGTAGATGGAATGACGGGTTATCGATGGGTAACTGTCGGTAAGGGAAATATGACATCTTACGGCATCGAGCCGAGATTAGGAGATGAAGCAACAATGTTGAATACGATATATGAAGACAAACGCTATCGTAAATTTACTGTTGCGTTCTATGGTGGTTATGATGGATGGGATTATTATCGTACCTCGAGAAGTAATACTGACGAGTTTACATATCGTAAATATCGTGGAAACTTAAATACAGCAACAGGACATGGTTCAAGTTTTGATGTAATAAGAGATGTTGAAACTTATGGCTTTGAGGCAGGTACAAGAGCTATCACTTCAGACTGGTACGCATATTTATCGGCAATAAGACAGTTAGCAAATCCGAAGACCATTGATATCAATGTTTTAGCGACACCTGGTATCGACTATGTAAACAACAAATCTCTTGTCGATGAGGTAATCGATATGGTCGAAAACGAAAGAGCTGATTGTATCTATGTCGTAACGACACCTGATAAGCCTTTTGGCGCATCAGATAGTGAAAGTGAAATGTATACACCGGATGAAGCCGTCGATAACCTTGACGACAGTAACATTGATAGCAACTATACTTGCACATATTATCCGTGGGTAAAAACCTTTGATACCGACAATAATCAGTATATTTATTTGCCTACCACAAAGGATGTCGTAAAGAATTTTGCTTATACTGACAATACAGCGTATCCGTGGTTTGCAGCAGCAGGTTATAATCGTGGACTACTGGATGGTGTAAATCCTAAGAAGATACTTAAATTATCGGAACAGGACGAATTATATAGCGGACGCATTAATTTTATTAATAAATTCGCTAAGGAAGGAATGAGAATATGGGGTGACAAGAATTTACAAATAACAGAAACTCAAATGAACCGAATTTCTAAACGTCGTCTGTTAATCCGTATTAGAAAACTTCTCTCGATCGCTTGTATCGGTCTGTTATTCGATCCGAATGATAATACGGTAGTAAAATCATTTAAAGCCGCCGTCGATCCAATTTTAGACGATATCCGAAATAAGAGAGGAATTACCGATTATCGAATCGAAGTTGATGACAGTCAAGAGGCACGAGACAGATTGGAGTTGCCAGCCAAGATATATCTGAAACTGCAACCGAATCTCGAATACATCACGATTGATTTCGTCATCACACCACAGGGAGCGTCTTTTGATGATATTTAAAATAATGACAAAGTGGAAAAGAGAGGTTATAAGACCTCTCTTTTTTATTATTAATTGGATGTTAGATGTTAAAAATAATAAATAATTAGTTATTTACGTTTTATATTATTAATTTTGCATCAAGCATTTTAAACCCTAAATTTTTTCTTATACAATGAATAAATTAGGAAATAATCAATATGGACATCTTACTACCGAAATTATCGTAGAACGATTTAAAGACGTTCACGGTAACAGATACATATATGACAAAGTAAACTATGTTTCTATGCATAAAAAGGTATGTATCGTATGTGATGTACATGGTGAGTTCTGGCAGACTCCACACAATCATCTTAAAGGTCAAAATTGCCCTTTGTGTACGAAAGAAGAGCGTCGTAACAAAGATATTTGCAAAGGGAAAACATCGTTAATAAAATTGGGTAATAAGAGGTTCAATAACAAGTTCGATTATTCAAAAGTCAAATATATAAACAATAAGAGTAACGTTAATATAATCTGTCCGATTCACGGCGAATTTCAGATGACTCCCTACGAGCATTTAAGTAGTCAATTTGGCTGCAAACAATGTGCCGTGCAGTTTGTTGCTGATAAGAGAAAAGAAAGTAATAGAGAAACCTTTTTCGAATATTCGAGAAAAATTCAAGAAAATCGTTATGACTATGACGAAGACAGTTATAATGGTATTGAATCCTTTATCAATATCAAGTGTCCAATACACGGATGGTTTAAACAAATAGCATCATATCATAGAAACGGATGCGGTTGTCCAAAATGTGCAAGAGTAATGTCAAAAGGCGAAGATGAAATTGCCGAATACATTAGGACAACATTTGGTTATAAAATATCACAGCGTGACAGGTCGGTATTAAAACCGAGAGAACTTGACATATATGTTCCGGATAGAAAAATTGCTATCGAATACGACGGTCTAATATGGCATAGTGAGATGTATAAAAAAGAAATGATAAATTATCATTTATCCAAGACGGATGAATGTAAAAAGAACGGTATACGTTTAATCCATATATTTGAGGATGAGTGGCTTGAAAAGCCACAAATCATCAAATCGATGTTACGTAACATTTTCGGCGTAACGTCGCACAGACTGTATGCACGGCAGTGTGATATACGTAATGTTGACAGTAAAACTGCGATGCAGTTTCTTGACGACAACCACATACAGGGCCGTTGCAAGGCGAAATATCACTACGGACTGTATTATAACAATGAGTTGGTGTCCTTGATGACGTTCGGACGGACACGTCAGCAGAAGAAGTACAACAACGACTATGACAACACATGGGAACTGTTGAGATTCTGCAACAAATTGGACACTACCATTGTCGGTGGCGCAAGTAAATTGCTTAAACGATTTATAGGTGAGGTCAAGCCTCACCGTATCGTCACCTACGCTGACAAGCGTTGGTCATTGGGAAACCTATACGACCGTTTAGGTTTTACCCACACTCACGACAGCAAGCCGAATTATTTCTATGTCGTCGGACAACATCGTGAGAATCGTTTCAAGTATCGCAAGGGTGCGCTTGTCAAACAAGGGTTTGACAAGGACAAATCAGAACACGAAATCATGCTCGAACGTGGCATACCGAGAATTTACGATTGCGGTACAATGGCATTCGAAATGAAATTATAATTCTCCATTCCAAGGACTATTTATAATATATAGAAATATAATAATTTATTATGAGAAGTAGACATCAGAATACGATAGACGAAATGAAATTAATGTTGAATAACAAAAATAATTTAACTTTAGAAAGTTTCGTTATGCCACGGATGGAGGAACACGATGATATGGATGATTACGAAGACGAATACGTCGATGACGAAGACTCTATGATGGACGACCCTTCAATGGCAGATAGGGGAAGTATCAATGGAATAGAAAAAGAGTTAACTCAAATACGCAAGATAGCATTAAGTGTAATTAACAGACTAGCGGATAAACCTACATGTCCTCAATACGATACGATGAAAAAGATA
>HF994194.1:5629-13008 GCA_000436915.1 Prevotella sp. CAG:1092
GCGATCGAACAGCCTCAGACTCCAAATAAGACGAATGTATAATAGTAATAAAGGCATTCTGTTATAACAATGTATTATTATTATAAAATTATTAATATTTATTATTAAATAATAAAAAATTATATAAGCATTAACTAATGAGTGATATGTTATTAAATATGCCGTTGGAATATGAACCGCTTCGCAAGAATCGATTTTTACTCCGTTTCCCTTCAGATCTAGGCATACAAGAATGGTGGGTATCAAATGCGTCAAGACCGAGCATTACGATGGGAGAAACTGAAATACCTTTCCTCAATACATCGACATGGGTAGTCGGACGTTACATTTGGGAACAAGTTAACGTAACATTACGTGACCCTATTGGACCTAGCGCAAGTCAGGCAATAATGGAATGGATACGTCTATCATCAGAGACTGTAACAGGAAGACAAGGTTATGCAGTCAGCTATAAGAGAGATTTAATACTTGAGATGCTTGACCCGACAGGAGTTTCTGTATCACAATGGATATTAAAGAACTGTTTTATTGTCAGTGCTACAGGAGGTGACTTGTCTTACGATGATGACCAATTGGCAACTTGGGATTTGACAATCAGACCTGATTATTGTATTTTAAGCTACTAATAGCCAATAGTTTTTTTAAAAGATAACGTAATATAAGATAAATTCGCAAACGTTTATCTCATATTTTTCGAACTCTAAAGATACGGTTTCCATATAGTTATTGTTAACTATATGGATTTTTTATTTAAAGATGAAACAACCCACGAAAAGTTTAAAAATTAATAAAAAGACAAAGAAAAAAAGGCAACCCAAAGGAAACCATAATCCTTATAAATCACATTCCAATAATAAAAAAGAGCAAAAATACGGTACATCCAAGTTGGAACGAGACTTTGCCCGTGATTTTTTAGATAAAAACGGCATAGTATACATATATCAGTATGAAGCCAAAGATATCAAGAGATATTTCGATTATGCAATAACCGTATATTCAGAAGTAAATTATCTGACAGAGATAAAGGACGGAATAAAATGTGTCAAACAAGAAGGTCAATACTTTCCAGTGTCCTTTATGATAGAAGTAGATGGAGGATATTACCACTCTGACCCTCGAATAGTTGACGAGGATAAGCTAAATCCAATGCAAAAACACAATAAATTCGTGGATAAAATTAAAGACCGATGGTGTGGTATGCATTGTATTCCATTATTAAGAATATGGGAGTACGATATCAGGCATAATCCCAAGAAAGTATTGGAAGAGTTAAGTAATTATATCAACATTGGAGATAAAAGAAGACGGATTGACGAAAACCGTAAAAAGCCACATTGATTTTTTTACGGACTCCTTCTATGTTATATTAGATAAGTTATATCAAAAGAAAATAATGAAAGCAAAGTTTTATATTCCATATGCTCAAGGTGATTGTGTAAGAGGTTTCACCTACGGTCGAGAGATAAGTGCAAAGGAGTATACAAAAATGGAACTCGATGAATATAATAGTCATAAAAGAGGTGTTGACCAAATGGTAACAACAAGTATGGGTTATAATATGGCGATAAACCCGTTTAAAAAGCGTAAAATAACATATAACCAACAAAAATATCAGTTTCACGAATGTGAATGTCGCTTGTTAGATATAGAAAACCAAGAAGAAACCCTAACGAACCTTGACCGATTATACAGAAACAAGGAAAAATTTATCGAAATTGTTCAATTGAACGCCGAAGAATTTAATAATAAACCAGATATGGAGACGGATCTCAATATGTGGATACATGAAAGCAAAAAAATAAGCAATTGTAATAAACTAACAAACGAAGAAGTAATACTTCATCTTCCTAAAAAGGATTTTAAGGTATATTTTGAGGAAGATAAGACTAACGCAGTATTAAAAGACTGTAAATTCCTTAAAAATATGGGTAGCAAGAACTGTTTCGCCATTATGGTAGATAAAATAATCTTCATAAATTAATCAAATCATTTAATATCTTAATATGACACAAAACGAAAAAGAATTGGAAAGACAAAAGGCATTAAAAATACTTAAAGCCTCGAATGAAATGCTCATGGATGCAAGAAAAAATATAATGAAACAGAAAAAATTAACTGAAGAGCAAAAAAAAGAGGAAATTAACAAGATTGAAAAAGCCATCGACGAAAACCGTGCAAAAGGACGTAATTTATTAAATGCCGATGACGAAATGATAGAGTCCGTCCAATATAATATGGTAAATGAATCCGAAAAATTAAAGTATGACGAATATCTTAAAAAAAGAGGAATCACTGACGCCCAATTACGACAGAAAGATATGGCGACCCAAGAAACAGTTGCGACGGTAGACAAAAAAGATAATATTGTAAAAAAACAGCGTCGTAGAAAGAAGACTTCCACCGAAGATAACGGTATCGTAAGGGTATTAAATGAAGAAGAACTGATGAAGCAAAGTATGGTAAAGTCGGACAGCGACCTGTATAATTCGATATCACTACGACAGAAGGAAAATTTGTCACTTTTGCAGAAAGCAACCGATGCACGAAAGGTCAACGACAATATTGATAGACAAGTATCTAATGATATTGAACAAGAAGCCGAAAAAGAAGAAAACAGAGACATCATCACATATGATTTCGATTTTTCTTCAATACCTGATTATGTACAGTATGATGTAATACCATTACCATCAAAAGGTGAATGTTACGCACATCATATAGGAAGAGTACCGGTAGCATTTTTAACCGCAGCGGACGAAAATATTATTGCATCACCTAATATGTATCGAGATGGCAAGGTAATCGATGTAATACTCGAACGCAAAATCCTTGATAAACGAATTAAAGTCGACGAATTGTGCGAAGGAGATAGGGATGCTATCGTTTTATGGCTTCGTGCAACAGGATACGGCAATAATTTCCCGATAATTGCAACACATCCTGATACGGGTAAAAGATATAATTTGGATATTGATTTGTCAACAATAAAGTTTACTAATTTCGGACTGAAAGGAGATAAAGAAGGTCATTTTACCTATAAATCGGAAAATGGAGATATCATTAAATTCAAGTATTTATCGAAGAAAGAAGACGATAAGGAAAGAAAGAAGATGATAGAAGATAAAATTAAGTTATCTTCATATGAACTCGTCAATTATGCGTCGAAATTACAGGAAATTGCAAATGACATTACCAACATCAAAGAAGATGATAAAAAAGACCTTAATGATTGCGTTGCCGATATTAAGGATATCATAACAGAAAATGTCAAAATCGATGATGACGATGTTAATGTCGGCTATAATGAAATCATTACAGACCAGATGAAGGCGTATACGATATCAATTAATGGTAACGTTCAAAGAGAATTCATTAAAAACTACATCGATAATATGAGAGCTTCTGATGCTTATAAATATCGTCAATACGTCAACAATAATAAACCAGGACTTGATTATAAGATTACTATAAACGTACCAGAGAGCGATGGAGGTGGCTCTTTCGACACCTTTCTTGACATCGACGATACTATTTTCATTAATATATGATAACTACGAAAAGGACTTAAAAAAAGAACTATTCTTGTGCCATAAAAATATAGGTCTAAGTATGAGCGAAATTTATCGGATGCCAATCCGAGATAGAAAATTCTATATTATGACACATAATAAACAAATTGAATCCGAAAAAGAGATGCTTAAACACAAATAATGGGATGGGAAAATATTGCCATCCCATTATTTATTTATTATAACGTAACTAACATCTTAAAATGGCAGCAACAACACCTAAACAAGATAATATTGACAAACTTTTATCTAAGATAGATAAACTTATCGAAAGTCTAGATACTAATAAGAAATCGTTAATCGATGAATTTACCAAGGCAATCGATAAATCAAAAATGGCCGAAAATATCGAGAAATTCACGAAGGCAAAGAAAAAAGACGAAGGCAAAGAAAAACGAGGCAAAGAAAAACGAGATAAAGAAACAGATAGGAAATATAATAGGATATTAAAACGTTTTGGTTTTCAAGCCAATACCGAAAACGGCAAAACTCGTATTTCATATCAAAAAGCCGATAATGTTCGTGAATTCGGTCAAGATTTGAATCAAGTCGGTCAAAGTATGACAGGACGATTTGGTAAGGTCGGTAAACAAATATCTAACTTCGGTTCATCACTGTCCAAATTATCTAGAGGTATGGGAGCATTCATTGCCTTTTTAGAAATTGGAAGTCAAGTCCTAAAATCCGTTTCAGAAGCAGACGCACGACAACAGTCGATACAGAATCGTCGTAATACGAATCTCACCAACCGTAATATTAAATTATCTAGAACCGAGACTGAAGGAAATGTTGATACACTTAATGTATACAAAGAAAATGCCTTATCTAAATATAACAAAATTTTTACCGAACTTCAGGGTAAAACGGCGATAGAGAATGCAAAAGCAATAGCCAGTACTAATACACGAATAAATAGTATTATTGGGGATGTAAATGATGCTGCATGGTCGGCATTAGCCAGCAAGACAGACATTGATGCGCAGTATAAAAAACTTGGCTTACAGGTAGCTAAAACGAATGCGATTGAAAATAGGGCGATTAGCCAACGTAATTATGAATTAGGCGCCCGTCAGAGCGAACGTAATTATGAAATGAAACAGGCCGTTTTAGAGGCGCAAAAGACTGATGCTGATCTCACGCTCGAAGATATGAAGAACGCCCGTGAACACCCTTGGTCAGAGACATTGAATCGTATAGCGGGTGGACGAACAAGTGCGGATAATGTCAAAGGTGACACCAAATGGAACTCAAAAGAAGGCTTTAATGCTGATAAATTCTTAAGTCAAGGGGTTGCAGGTTCTACCATCGGTGGAGCGTTCGGTCATGCCGTAGGAGTAGCAGGTCTTAGTTTTGGTAATAATTTGGTCGAGGCAGGATCAAATCTTATCGAGACGAGAACGAAAAAGAAGATAACAGATGCCACTAATGCCTTAAATGCTGCGCAAGCATCGAACGAAAATCAGATTAAAATGCAGACAACGGTATTATCTAATAGTAATGAAATCCGTAATAAGGTATTAGAAGGAATGACGGAAATTAAAAATTCCGTAATTGATACGGAGACCGAAATTAAAAAGGCATATCAAAAGATGGCACAGGAGGTTGAAAAGTGGCATATTGCCTTTCAAGATAAAGCATATGATAGTGGCATCGGTAAAGGAATGACCAAGAAAGGACAATTGAATAAATATAGATCATTTATGACCGAAAGACTTGTCGATTTGGCATCGAAATATGGCATTAACGCCGACCAACTATTCGCTATGCAGAACGGTTATACGGCAGAAGGAAGAAGTAAGTTGTTGAATCGCAAAGATTTGGAAAAACAGTCATCATTTAGTAATATATACATGGGTGGTGATTTTAACACGACAGCGGAAATTGCAAATGGTACTGAGATTTTTAATATGGGCGTTAGTGACACTGTTGACCATATGGGAGAAATGGCGAAACAGGTTAACAAGATGGGTCTCGACGGACGTAAATATATGAAGGATATGGTAAAATATCTGAAGACCGCACAGAAATATGACTTCAAAAACGGACTGAAGGGTATGATGAATATTGCTAAATGGGCACAGAATGTCCGTTTTAATATGGATAGTGTTCCCTCGATGATAGATGATATTCAAAAAGGCGGTCTCGAAGGTATAATAACAAAGGCTGCTAAATTACAAGTAATGGGTGGCCGTTTTGCGATGGGAGCAGACCCGATAGCGATGGCATATGAAGCATATAACGATCCTGCTGCATTGATGAAAAGATACAATGATATGACCAAAGGAATGGGTACTTTCAATTCTAAGACTGGCGAAGTAACCTTTAATGGAATGGAGCAAGACCAAATGAGGTTATTAGCCGAATATTCAGGACAATCATTGGAGGATATCAGAAAACAAGCAACTTACAATGTTAAAAAAAGTAAAGTTGAAGGATCTATCAAGGATAAAGATTTAACTGAAGACCAAAGGATGAGTCTTATAAATAAGGCATTTTATCAGGACGGTCAGTGGAAGGTTAATGACGTAACGGGTAATGCAATTAACTTAAGTGACGTTAATTCACAAAATATCGGCAATGTACAAGCAGACACTTATGAAGGTAAAATGGAACAAGGTATGCAAGAAATCGTTTCATTTACCAAGTTGTTTTCTGGTAATACTGAAAGTAATATGGCTGCAATATCGAACGCAATTAATCAAAGCGGAGCCGCAGATAAAGAATTGGAAGAACGACTTAAAGAGACAAAAAATGATTTCGGTGATAAATTTGACAAATACAGTGCGCAAGTGTTAACAAATATGCAAGAAGCAACCTTGGCATACAAGGATTTCCTTAATAACTTTAAGGATCCGAAAGATCAAATGGCGATGGCCGTAACTACTTTAAAGACATTTCAAAAAGACACTTTCGACCAATTGAACAAGATACTCACTCAAATGGGTGGTGATGGTAAGAAAATTGCCGATATGAATGAATTAAAAGAAAAATTAGCAGGATTAACTTTCGGTATAGCAACTAAAGGTAAAGATGGTAAAATTATAAATAAAAATATTAGTGCCGAAGAATTAATAATGAATGGTTCCTTGTATAAAGGTAATAACGGCAATTTATATGCAAATCAGGAACGTATTAGAGAATTGTATGGTGTTTCGGGTAAAATATCATATGGACAATATACGAAGCAGCAGCTGGCAGACAGAGGCTTTAGTAATAAAACCATTACATACACGGATGTTGGAGGCGAAACGAATTACGAGAAAGCCGTTAAAGTCGAAGCTGCGAGGGCTGCGGCGAAGAAAAAAAATGCCATTGAAAAGAAAAAGCGACAAAACGGCGATGTTGCTGCTGTTGTTAAAGCACAAAAGAATGGTACAGCAACAGACGAAGAAGTTAAAGGTGCCATGCTGTTGAATATGGAGAAATTTAGCGACTCGATAGTTGCTTCAAATAATAAACAGATACTTACATCGGCGGCCAACATTACACCGATAAATGATGGAAATGTACAGTTTGCAAAATCGGATCCTAAAGACACAGCGATATTTGCCAAGACAGGAGGACCATTTGACACTTTGTTCAATGAAGTTTTCGGTCGTATTAATGATGTGTATAATAGTTTACAATCTGGTAGCAAATTACAGGTAGAACCGTTAAAGGTAACAATTGATGGCAGATTAGAATTAAATGGTGGAGGACAGACTGTTGATTTAATAAAACAGATACAGAACGATCCACTGTTGGCAAGAATGATATCAGATATCTTAGTTCAGAATATTAGTTCAAAATATTATGGCGGACGTCCGACTG
>HF994194.1:13024-58761 GCA_000436915.1 Prevotella sp. CAG:1092
GACGTCCGACTGGCGGAGCAACATTCCGTAATTAACGACTGATTATAAGGACACCCTATTTATATAATAATATACCAAAGGACATTATTGGAATGGTCAGAAGAATAAACAAGATCCAAAGACTGATAGGTAAAGCCACCAAGATTACTGGTGATGCTATCAAGGAAGGTTTTTCAACAGGTGATAAAATGCGTTGGTCAATGGAAAACGGTTATAGGCCAATAGACTATGTCGCACTGAATGAAAGATGCAATATGAGTTTATGGGATCAATTAATTGAGTCGTTGTCAATAGATAAATTTTGCAATTTTAACGATAAGAACGAAAAATATCTTAAACGTTTAATGGCGTTAAATATCCATGAACACAACATTACGATGAAGGCTTTAGGAACTGATGCAGCCTTTCAAGGTGACGGTTCCTATATTAGAAGTGATGCCGCATCTCCCTCATATACAGCTAAAATAAACTATACGGATAATTACGCAAAACGACCTAAGACCGACGTAACAAGGGTTTCGAAGAAAACCGACGGTGATTATACAAATCATGGACAGTTATATTATAGCACCGATAATCTATTCCCCGATGACAGTGACCTTTTAAGTGGCAATGCCCGGGATGTAAGATGGAACGCCACCGACGAGAACAGTATACTATCGAAGACAAAAAAGATGTTTATGCAGTCAAAGATAAACACGATAATATCACGTTTTCATACTGATGGTGGTATCGGTGGTGGAACCGACAAAATAAATAGCAGTGGTGATTCTAAAAGTAAATTCGGTAAATCACACGGTCGTAATCTTTTGACAAAAAGTGCCGAAGACAAGGGCGACGGAGGTTATAATATCAACGGTTATAATAATCCTTATTGCCGAGTGTGGACACATCATTACCAATATGATAAGCTATTCAAGAGAATAAGACCTTTTTATACGATAAATAATGACGGAAGTTACGGTGATGTCCGAAGATTGTCTGATGTTCATAAATGGTCAAACTTTAGCCATTCAGAAGATAATAATGGCAATGTGACCAGCAAGATGAGTGAAGAAAATAAATGGGGATGGAAAGCTGGTGATAATGACATCGTATGGAATAAATCGGTACTACAGGATAACGGTTTTGTTAATATTACACCAAAGTATCTAGGCGGTGGCGAAAGTAACATCCATACGAAACAATGTATGTTTTCGATTGAAAATTTGGCGTGGAAGGGTTACGACCCTTATTCCTTTGAACAGGCGTTATCATGGGAACAACGTGGACCGAATGGAGGTCGTATAATGTGGTTTCCACCTTACGGTATCGAATTTAACGAAACGACGAATGTAAATTGGAACAATAATAGTTTTATCGGTCGTGGTGAGGATGTATACACATACGTCAATACGCAGAGGACAGGCACGTTATCATTTATGATGGTTGTTGACCATCCGTCCGTTATCGACTACGTTTCTTGGCACGGAGGTGAAAAAGAAGGAAATCGGGCTAAAGATAGCGATTTATTGAGATTCTTTGCAGGATGTGACGAAGCAAACTCGGAGAATGATGATAGTCTGTTAAGTTATGTAAGACCGACACCTTTAACGGACGAATATTTGCAAGAGGTCGAGACGGAAGAATTAACCATAGATGCGAATCCTGTTACAAGAGAAACGGAAGAAAAAAAGACAACTGAGACATTAGAAGTATCATTTTATGTATTTTTTCCGAATAATTATTCAGGTTATTACGACCATATGGGCAATACCGTTGAAGCAATCGCTTATTTACTTAGTGGAATCGGTGCCCAAAAGAACGTAGGAGATGTGAATAGCCCTCAAGACACAAAAGACATACCGTTAACAATGGATATGCTTGCTGATAAAGATACATGGATGTATGGTAATGGTTATGAAATTAAAAATCACGGGGGTATTGATAACGAAGAAAGTCATCAACGTAATTATATTGTCGGTACAACCCCCAATTGGCAATTACAGAAAAAAAATAGCAAATATCATTTTAACGGTCCTAAATGGTATTATCGTATTGACGGTGAATATGAAATACCGAAGGCTTCCGAATATTATGTGAATACATACGACCAGTATTTACTACACACATCAAATTATAAGGATAGTGATTCTTTTGGTCTAAATTCGGATACAGAAGAAGTAAGAAAATTGTTTAACTATGGTGACGACGAAGAGAATAAAAAAGTACTGTTTAGTCTTTCTGAAATAGCGGCAGCATTGGAAAGCGACAAGAATCCATCGATATCCGATAAGATTATAAAAAACACCGCAATAACCCAAGAGAGGGTTGATAAAGCTAAAAAAATATTCTACGGAGAAAGTAGCAAGACAGAAACCGATAACACAAAAACCGAAAAAACAGAAGACGATAAGACTGAGACTGATAAGACAGAAAACCGCAAGGAAGGCAAATACAGATTAATGGGATTATCAATTATCGGTTATTCTAATAGTCACGATAAGAATAAAGGAAAGTCTGTGTCAACAAAAGGCAAATCTATTGCGCAGGAACGTAATAATAATTTGGCCGATAACAGAGGAAAAACAATCGCCGACTGGTTACAAAGTCGATACAGTGGTATCTTTAAGGAAGGTGAATATACAAATAGTATAACGCATGAGTCTTCTGTTAAGGTTGACGCATCGGATAAAACGAACGCAAGTGGCGAAACGGCAAAAAAATGGAGGTCAGCAAAAGTCACGATGACATTCGAAAGAGATGTTACTATCACATTATCTGAAGCAAATAACAACGAACAAGCCGAATACATTGGCTATACTAAAATTAAAGATGAAAATCAAAAAGATTGTTATAAGGATGTTGATGGTAACATATGGTATTTAAGTAGTGACGGTAAACATTTTAGCCGAAAGACAAATAAATTGGGTAATACCGTTGCAAGAAGCGGCAATTCAGAAGGCAATAATAATAAAGTCAATTTCATAAACAGTTGGTACGAGATCAATGCCAAACAGTATGACGTTTTCCGAAGACAGTCAACGTACCCGACAAAGGTAAAGGTAAATAAAGGAGGACAGACGAAATATTACATAAATTTTTCATCAATAAATAAATTAAATGGCGAATGGAAGAAGAATATTAATGACGAATACAATAATTTAAGATATGACCAAGAGTATTATTTCTTTAAACAATTAAAGAATGATGCGCCAGACGTGTTTGATAAGTTGATGGATAAGATTCAATATTTCGATCCTGCATTTCATTCGACAACGCCCGAAGGCTTTAACGCAAGACTGACATTTTTACAACAATGTACACGTCAAGGCAATACAATAGGAGCTTCTGATAGATTGGCAAAATCGGCGAATAATCTTGCCTTCGGTAGAGCACCTTATTGTGTATTAAGGTTAGGCGACTTTTACAATCAGATGATTGTCATCGATAACATTTCGATAAATTACGACCCATTACAGTGGGATTTGAATACTGAAGGAATCGGTGTACAACCATTGTTGGCACACGTTAATATAAGTTTCAAATTTATTGGTGGTGGAGATATGTCGGGACCTGTTAGAAGATTACAGAACGCAATGACATTTAATTATTATGCGAACACTCGTTTATATGATAATCGTGCCGACAGACCTTTGTATAAAGAAAACTATATGACGGGTATTAGTGAGTTAGACACAGCTAATAGTTATGCGTATACAACGGCAATCAAGAAGAAAATTGAATAAAGATAATGAATATTATATAATATGGCATATTACGACAGATATAGTAAACTACGAGGTGACGGACTGAGTCATATCGTACCCTTTGTGTCAATAACACCAAACAATAGTGACATAATGTTATTTTTCGAAAAGGATAAAATGAGAATGGATACCTTATCATACAAATATTATAATGACGCCAATTATGGATGGCTAATAATGTTGGCTAATCCGCAGTACGGCAGTATGGAATTCTCGATACCGGACGGTTCACCGATAAGGATACCGTACCCATTGAACACTGCAATTAGTAGATATGAACGTTCGTTAGATGATTATATCAGAAACCATTAATATTAATTAACATAATATATTTGGATATTTAATTAGTTTATTATAACTTTGCCAAGGTAAAGAATATAATAAACTAATTTTTATTTTTAATATGAAAAAGATAGCGTTAATTTTAATACTGTTAATAACATCATCGATGACTTTTGCGCAGCAACTTAATTCTAATGGAAAGAAGCTGATAAAGAGCATCACGTGTATAGTGAATAACGAGAAACTTTTAAAATACCTTTTTACTTACGATAATGAAGGCCGATTGGTGAAATTTTGCCTCTGTAATGGAGACGGAAAACAGAGAATATATTATATGGAATTTAAGAACAACACCTTATCGAGATTCGATTATCAAGATGGCAAGCTAATTAATGGAAATCGATACAGTTATATTATAAACGAAGAAAGAAATATATTGGAAAGGTCATTTAAAAGTTATCCCGAGAATCATGTCAAGGGAAATATAGACGAATGGTTCAATGTTATCAATTATTATGAATACGGCTACCCGTACCGTGATGACATACGTCAGGTAGTTAAAGAAAATATGCGTAACATTGAATATCACAAAAAGAATGGCAAACTCGTCAAGGTAGAAGAAACCTTAGATAGGCACGAATGGACATATAGTATCAAAAACGGTAATAGTTATCAAGGTGACACACGGGGAACCGAGGAAACGACTTTATACAATGATACTAATATAAATTTTATATATATATTCTCGAGTGGTAGAGACATTGAAAAAGCAACTGAATGGTGTAATGTCCATTTGGAGTATCTTCCTCGTAGTCTATACGGACGTGACTATCGATATTATTTTACAAAAACAATACCCCATAATTTATACAAGATAGAACATTATTGTGATGAAAAGGTATATAGGACATATCTGATAGAATATGAATATTGATTGATTTTAAGTTTTGTACTACTTATCTTTATGTTTGATAGGAAGTGCAAAACTTTTTAGTTAAAAATATGGCAGACGAAATAGGAAAAGAAGAAAGAATTAATCGTATATGTTACGTCGAACCGAATGACGTTTTTGGTAGTATTAACGGTTCGCCGATAACCCCTCCTTATGAAGATTTTTCGATATCATTCGATCTGATAGTAAAGGTAATGTCACGTTTGCGTAGTAACAGCGTTAACGGAAATGCGGGTGTCGATGAAGAAGGTAATCCGAAATGGATTATTTCTTGGACGAGTACACCTAAAGACACAACGCCATCATGGGTCACTTTTATGTCAGGTAATGATGTCGGTAACGGTACCAATTCATTAACAACCGATTATACTAACATATCGTTCGACCAATATTTCAAGGGAGAACAAATTGAAGGTTTAGGCGTTGAACAAGTTAGTATATCCTTTGAAAGTTGGTACACACCGACCGTAAGTATAAAATTTGTTGATGTACGTGGGTCGGCATTCTTTGGTCGTGAAGAGGCAATCCATTACGATGATAAAATAACAGCAGACAATCTTTTCGGCTGCTTTGCTACAGTACCGTATCCTGAATTTAAGTTACAGATTAAGGGTTTTCTTGGACGTCCTGTAACTTATCAGTTAGCTTGTAGTGGTATTCATGCCGAGTTAAATCCTCAAAATGGTAATTTTGAATTCAATGTAAATTTTATCGGCTATTCATACGCCTTGTTGACTGATATCCCGTTCGATTATTTAATTGCTTCACCTTTGAACCCCTATGTTGGTGTCTCGTATTGGAATCAACATAAGAGTAGTCCCGAATGGGCAATGTTGGGTAGGGACGGAAAACCTGAGAGAGAACCGGTACCTTTAGATGATTTTTTTAGGCAAGTAGAAAATGCTCAAAAAGAATATAGTGAAGAAATAAAGTCAATATCCGACGGTACTAATGAGGTATTAAGTTCTGCCGAACAAGAAAAGAATCTCCTTAACAACATTATAGCAACTTTTATGACCTTCCGTGGTGCTTTAGTTACTGATGTGCAGGGAAAATTTATTGATATTACGAATAAAGACGATAGAAAGAGACAAATTGTATTGTTTTCTAAGTCCGAAAAGATAAAATTAACAACGGCAAACATCAGATATAAAGAATTCGTCGACGCAATAAATACCTATAACGATGCCTTTGGCACAACAATGATAACGACGGATAAATTACCCAATGGGTGGGAAAAAGAATGTCCATTAGAGGTTGTTTCTCATGATTCCTTTATCATCAACACCAATGATAAAGGTGTATATTCATCTATTACCTACAAGGATTTAAATGGTAGAGAAAAAACTTATGACAATATAAAGGCATTAAAGTTTAATGACGATAAGACCTTAACCGACGATAGTGTTAGGACTTTATTGGGAAAGACGACAAGTATTCCGTTAGGTAAGGAAATTCAACAATACGTCTATATTATCGACTGTAATAATTTAATCGATGATATTGCAACGAAGATAGAAAACTTGGCATTATCTATAAAAAAGAAACAAAAAGAGATAAGGCAAAAAATCGATGATGATATAACTTCGATTTTACCTTTTAGACCGTACATTGGAAATGTGTTTAAGCTAATATTTTGTCATCTTGAAACCTTTTGTCACATAATGTATGAGGCTAGCAAAGACATACAGTCAGAAGCAAGCAACAATCTACGAACACCAAGTGTATTGAATATTGATTTAGGCAAAACTGATTTCTACGGCAATATCGATAATGTACCAGCATGGGTTGGAGTCGTGAATAGTGGGTCGGTTTCAACTGACGGTGGTGATATCGATACCGAAGCTGAAATATTTGGTTTACCAAGCGACTTCAGTGATAAGTTTATTGAAATGCAAGTAGTTGAAGGCTTTGAAATGGCTATACAAACAATACAAGATAGAAGAGATAGCGAAGACACCGAGAGCACGACGATTACTAATTTTCCGATAACAACCTGCGATTTTAATAACAATGGTAGTATTTTTAACGGAATCGAAAATATAACATTAAGCGAATTGAGCGGTTATCTGTCCATTAGGGCAGCACAATTATTCGGTATTTTAATGAAGAACGCCAAGAATGACCTTAAGACGGTTACATTATTAGGTAATCTTGACGCTTGTAATTATTATAAGTCGGTTGCAGGAATCGGTCTCATTAAGGGAAATATATTTAATGTTTTAGGCAGTAACAATGTCGTCGATGTAATTGAAGGGATATCGGAATGTAATCCCATATATGATAGTTATGGAGTAACTTCATCAAGAAGCGGAAAGACAAGACATAAATTCGAGACTGTATTAAAAATCGACGGTATTAGTGATGACCGACATCCATTTTTTAAAGATGGCAAATACGTTCACTATTACAATAAAGAAGGAGTATCCTTAGTACCTTCGGAATTAAAAAAATATGAATTGTATAGCCGTCTGTATAATTATGAAGCCGAGGGTGGCAAACCTTATTTTACTCCGTCGTATCAAAATAACGCAAATAAAAATGACGAAATTAAGAAGACGTTATACAAGACTGACACAATTAGAATAAAGTCAAAAAATGACACCTTTTCTACTGATATGTTTAACATTTTCGTCGACAGTTCATACGTGAATGGAATGACGGATAGATACAGTCAATTGAACGAAGGAAACGTTAAGGTATTAAATTATGAGGTTACTGATAATGAAGGACTGAAGGCATTTATTGGAAAATTCTGGAAAATAGATAATGAACGTTATTCTAAATTTTTCGGAGTCTCGAACATGCTTAGTCCAAAGTTAGATAAGATAGGTGTCGACACAAAGAACCTTATACTGAGCAACAATCCTTCATTAGATAATGAAGAAAAGAGAAAAACGAATCCCGACTTTATAGGATGGAGAAATCTTAAAAATACTGTTGAACTACAAAGTGATGGAACGTGGAAGGCTTCGATTAATGGAGCAGAAAGTAGTGAGATAAGTTTTGATGAAACCGTCATCCAAGACTGTAAATTGTATATTAAGAACAACAATGCTAATTACGATTATGTCAATTTGTTCGGTAGTCCATTTTATTATTTACAGAATTCTATTAAAGACGAAGATATTCGTCTAAAAGTCAAGGCATTATTATATTTGCATACATTAAGATACAATTATTCCCAGATTTTAAACGTATTTGACAAAAATAAAACGAATGGCTGTATTGAATGTGTTCCTTACGGATATTTGCTATTAATTGGAGGACTTTTATGGCGTAGGAAAAACGGTGAGAACATTGTTTATACCGATAAAAAGGTAGATTATTACCCGGTTGACAAAAACAAGACTTTATTCGTAAGAAAGAATAATGAATATTATTTCACGGTAACGAATAAGACCCTTGCTACTTCTGACACTTATAATGTATCCTTGGCATCTTTATTGGGTGGCAATGACATCATCGATAGTAATATTGAATACCAGTTAATTTCATTATTCGAAGATTTCGTAAAAAATATTTTTCCCAAAATAAAGGACGGCTGTGAAATAACAAATCGTCAAAAAGGTAATGACAATAAAGTCATTGGCAATTTGAATTATACACCATCGACCTTAATTGATGATATAAAGGCATGGTATGATATATGGACGAACAAAGATCCAACGTACAGCAAAATGTCAATACACGACAAGATGCAACATATGCGTGACAAATTCTGTGATTTTACCAATGGTAATAAAGTTAAATATCGAATGTTCGCTGTTATGAATGGTAACATACTGAATGGCTTTAATATGTTACTTAATGAAGACGATATAGAATTACAAGGTATATTGAAAGATGTTTATTATCATAAGTGTCTAATATCGGATGCCAATGCCCGAATTATGGGTAATAATATGAAAGACACTGCAAATGATAAAATCGAAGTACCTAAAGAGGTGTTTCGTTCTTATGTCAAAGGATTTACTGATACCTTGAGTGACATTGTTGAAAATACGACAGCGACAATATCGGATAGTGATAGTACCGAAGAAGATGAAGAATCTAAAACAAACAGAAACTTATGCATGGGTATTTATTATTATCTGAAAAACGTATGGGATAAATGGCTGATTGGAAGACCAGAGAATACATACGATGTCTCGACCTTTTTTAAAAATAACTTCATCTTTATGGATTCATTTTATCGTAATACCTTTTATAAGTTACCGATAAACTGTGAAAGATTAATAGAGTGTTATAAGGGCAAGGCCGATGAAAAAAGTTTATACAGCTTCGTCGGTGACTTGTGTAAAGCACATCAGTGTTGGTTCATGGCAGTCCCCGATTTCATTCATTTTACAGGCGAGGATACCGTCGATGGTCATAATAAAGAAGGAATGTACAGTGACATCGAGAAGATGAAGGATGTATTCAGACCGTTACCGTATAATGAAATTCCACCGCCAGAGAATAGCAACAAATTTGTTATTATTTATACTTCGAAACCTTCAGAAGTACCTTCGAATGTAAATAATTTTAAATGTGATAGTTTCGACATATGGTCACATACCGATGGGTTTGATAATTTGCCTGCAATATTTAAATCTGACCGACTTATAGAAGAATCAGATGCAAGTATAACGAGATTGGGGTATAAGGTACCTTCTTTCGGTGTAAGTTTTGCTAGACAAAATCAACATCTCTTCAAGAATATCAGGGTCAATATGAATAACCCTATCGATACCGAACAATCGATAAAAACCTATCATCATCTGATAAGTAAAGGTAAATCGGGTGAACGAAAAATATGCTTCACTGGTCAAGATGTATTTAATATTTACTCCAACTATTCTTATGAATGTGAAGTCGAGATGATAGGTGATGCCCAAATATGTCCTCTGATGTATTTTCAGTTACTAAACGTACCGATGTGGCGAGGAGCATATATGATATATAAAGTCACACATACGATGACACCCGGAAATATGACGACAACTTTCCGTGGAATGAAAATGTGTAAATATCCGAAACCGTTTAGTGACTCGTTTTTTGTACGGATAATAGAAGGTGATACTCGTAGTAATGAGTATAATGACAATTCTAATAGTGGCTCAGAAGACGGCTATTTAGAGAGTTCATACAAGAAGGTCAATAGTTTTTCTAAGGACTGGTATCATGACCCTGACACTGGTAACGCCGCAAAAGTCGCAGGACTCGGTATCGATAAAGGTGAAGGTAAAACGGTTAACCCTCAGATTGTCAGATTATTTAATCTATTATATGAAGAAATCGCCCAATTACCTGAAAACCAACCTAAGATGACATGGAATGTAGTTTTATCACATGTGTTAAGGTCAGGAAGTGGTAAAAGTGCTCATTATAAGGGTAATGCAATGGATTTAAAAGTCGCACATTATAACAACGGTATCGTAGTTAAGGAAGTACCGAGGGCGAGCGGAGAGACCAATCAAAAGGAATTAATAAAGGCCGCTGATATTTTAGCCTCATTACATCTTGAGGAAATCGATCAGCTGATATTGGAATATGAAAAGTACGGAGATATGTGTTCGAGTCGAAGTGATTTCTATAATTGCCTTCATGTCGGGGTATTAAATAACGAAAAAAAGAAGCGTCACCAATGCTTTATCGGTGCAGGTGCTCCTGAATATCATAATGTTACGAAAAAATTAGGGGCAAGTTTTCTAACCAAAGTGCCTCCGTTATTCGATTATATTGCGAAGAAAGCGTATCAAAGCAATAAAGATAATTTTACCAATAGGTTTATCAATTACGCAGGTTTCGAAAGTAAATTAGACGAGCATTTCGGTAAATCGGATGGAAGTGCCTTTGAAAGATGGTTACAATGGAATGTGCAGATTGAAGGTGGTCCGAAAAATAACGGGGCAACAAAACATGGTTACGGTATTGAGCAACAAGCGTGGAGTGATTATCAGAAAGCGACTGGTGATGAAGGGCATAATTATCGTAAATTCTATCGTTGGTCTTGGAATAAAAGCAAAGCGGCCAATATCAAAGATGACGCTGTCGCAATATTATATGCGAGGGCATACTTCTTTATTCCAGGCGTGGCAGCGAAAATATCACCATCATCATTAAATAATCTAAAACCACAGGAAGCCTTTAATAAAGTAATAAAATTAATTGCCGATTACATGTTCAAGAAAAAAGATAAGAACGAAAAAGAATATGTATTTGGTGATAAAGGACATGGAGGATGGAGAAAATTTTTATGGTATACTCGTTATAATAAATTCATAAATTATAATAATGAAGCAGATGTTAGTGAAGAAAAGGTTAAAGAATATATAAAATCTTTGTAAAGACAATATTAAATCGTATCTTTGTAACATTAAATGATAATATAGATGCAAAAACCGATGGCAAATGTGGTGGCAAAATCATCACGCATAAAATTAGATATTAAAGTCAATTATTATAAACATATGGAAGAGGTAAAGGACAAATCTCTTCCTACCTTAATAATTGGTCTTCAAGAGGCGAAGAAATCTATTAGTGATTTCGACATCTTAATTAAAGAATACCAGTCACAGAATCTTTGGTGGACATTCTCGAAGACTGAACGAGGTGTGGATTATCAAGATGATATTATTGATTTCTGTAACAAGGTAATTAATAATATCGTGAACGAGGTGACTTATGAATATGTCAATCTGTATGAGTGTACTTATTATAAAATAAAAAATATATTAAGGTATCTTTTATCTAACGACAATAAGGTATGTTATAATGACAATAACAGTTTTCTCTTCATATATAGTAAGAAATACAAGAAGATATGGGGGTTTTCATTATCAACCTTAAGGTTTTATGGGATTAAAGAAACAAATATTGATAAAATAATAAATAACATTAAGAATGCCGAATTCATCAATAATTTCTCTCGAATACCATCGAAAATAAAGAAAACCGTCGGTGATAAACTCCATTACAATATTGTATTATATGATTATTTTGGATAACAACTTGGTAATATAATATTTATATAAATAAAAGGAGAGAATAATATGGTACAAAGATTTCTAGGCAAAAAACCGTTTAATCGATACGTAAGACCTGTTAGACATACAAGGTCATTAGATAAAATAGATATGGAAAAAGTTGTAACAGAAACTGAAAATAACGATAATAAAGACGTTGTAGATATGAAAGACGAAAGACTCACAAAAGTAGAAGCATTAGTAAATGCACAGGCTCCTAAACGTAAAGTAAAAGTCGAGAAAAAAGACAAAGGGTTGATAGAACGTACAGAGAATAGCACTATTCTACTAACCGAGGATAATAAAATGATGCTGAACGATTAAAGATGGTGAATAATAAACTTATAAAGGATTATAAATTATCAGAAGCCATCAAGAGATTTAATCAAATTAATGAGTATACTTTTATCTCTTCGCCACCTCTTACCGAGGATGGAGAAGATGAACCGACGAACGATGCCCAACAATCTCAAAATGGCGAGGAACAAATGCAATCGCCTAATAATCAGTCCTTATCGGGCGGAGCACCCCCTATGGAGGATCCGCAACAATCTCAAGGAGGGCAAGATGGTATGCAACAGCCGATGACTGACGGCGGTCAAGGAATGAACGACACACAGCAACAACCTCCGCAAGAATTACCGATAAGTGGTGGCGAAATGAACGGTGAGGCAACTATGGAAGACGATATGTCAGAGATGCAGCCAGATGATGAGGTAATTGATGTTGATGATTTAACTGACGCACAGGAACAGACGGAAGAAAAAGTTGACGGAGTTAGTCAACAATTATTAAGATTGCTAAAGGTGGTCTCTAAATATAGCGATGCCATTGACCAGCAAAACAAAGAAATCGAAAGTCTGAAAAAAGAATTCGAAAAACGTAACCCGACCGAAGAGGAAAGATTAAACATTCGTTCACAGTCAGGTTATCCGTATTCTGAGAAACCAAAGGATTTCTGGAACAAAAAAATGAAGGATAACCCCAATTACAATGTAATGTTTGATAATGAGGTACCTGTAAATAAAGAACAAGAAAAGTTCGATATTAAGAGAGGTGATTTAGATGGTATGAATTACCGAGAAATCGCAGATTCATTCGACAAGGATCCACAAGAATTAATGGACTATTTAAGACTATAGATACACCAATTATTTGTGATTACCGAATGTACATACTCGATAATATGTAAGAATAAATCCGACATGTAATAAACACTGATTTTTTTTGATAAAGTATTATTTTTTTTCCTATCCGTTTTATAAAAAATAAAATATATAGGAAGTATATTTGTAACGTAAAATAAGATATTAATAAATTATGAAAAAATATGGAAACATTAGTTAATAATACCAGTGCAGAAGCTATTGAACAGCAATTTAATGAAAAAATGAATCGTAATGTAAATCATCAGTCATTTACTTTCGACCCCAAGATTTACTTAGACACTAAAATCCCGGATAAACAGAACAGCAAACAAATTAGACTCCGAATACTTCCCGTTAGTGGTACGGATCCAAATGTTTTTTTGAAACTCAAAACACATTCTTTGAAAGTTGATAAAGAAATAGCCAATAGTGGCTTTAAGTCTTTTATATGCCTTAATGATGAACACATAAAAGAACGTGAACCTCGTGGTTGTCCGTTGTGTCAAAAGGCAAAGGAACTTTTCGATAAAGCGAAAGAATATCGTAGTAACGGTGATGACAATATGTCTAAAGTGTTATATAAACAAGCTTGTACCTTTAAATGCAAGACAACCTATATAGTTAGAGTCATTGTCCGTGGACATGAGGATGAAGGTGTTAAGTTCTGGAGATTTAATGAAAACTCGAAAGGTGAAGGCTGTTATGATAAGTTAATGTCAATATACAATACTCGTCGTGAACCCAAACCTGATGGAGGAATGTATAACCTCTTTGACTTAGTGGAAGGCAAAGATATCGTATTGACTTTGAATCGTGTTTTTGATACACAAGGTAAAGACACAAATAAGATTTCATATCAGATAACAGATGCCAATTTTTCAACCCCATTGTCAAATGACATCATGCAGGCAAATGAATGGATAAATGATAGCAAAAAATGGACGGATGCCTACGGCATTAAACAGTACGATTATCTTAAGATAATATCAGAGGGAAAAATACCGGTAAGAGACCATGAAAATGGTGGATATTCAAGTAAAGAGGTAAAGACAAATGATGCAAATCAGCGAGAGCAAGAAAATGCCCGAATCGCACGTGAAATATTGTCTGAACATCAAGAGCAACAGCAAGCGGTCGAGCCACAAACGTCGTCGATGGTCAATACTCCTCTGTTACATCAAACACCGTCACCTCAAACACCATTGCCTTTTAACGGTAATGACCCCGACCTGCCATTTTAATGAATATTCAATATAATATGAGTGCTAAGTTATATTACATATACGGAACAATGAATACTTCAAAGAGTGCATCTTTATTAATGAAGGCGCACTCTTTTGAGGAAAATGACATACCGTTTATTTGTATGAAACCATCCATCGACAACAGAGATGGTATTGATGTTATCAGTTCGAGAATCGGTATTAAAAAGGAATGTGTATCAATATATCCAGATGATGATATATTTGATATAATAAATGAAATAATAAACGAGTTTAATACGACCTTAAGACCTCTACCGAAATGGATATTATTAGATGAGAGTCAATTTTTAACCGAAAAACAGGTAGACCAATTATCAAAAGTAGTAGATTTGCTACATATTAATGTCATCTGCTATGGTCTGAGAACCGATTTCAGAACAAGATTATTCCCGGGTTCAAAACGTTTGTTCGAACTTGCCGATAATATCGAAGAAATGAAAATATCATGCCGTTGTGGTGGCAAGGCTATTATAAATGCAAGAATTAATGAAGATGGTCATGTCATCACCGACGGAGACCAAGTGATGATAGGTGGTAACGACAAGTATATTACCTTATGTCGTAAATGTTACAGAGAATTAGTTAACAATAGTAATTTATGATAAAATTTTTAATTAAATGAAACAAGCTATTAAGAAAGGAGCTGGTATCAAGAAAACTTTCGATATCGGTGAATTTAAGTCTAATAATCTAAAATTGACTCAAGTCGCAGAAAAACCGATGGAATGGTTCATAATGCCTAAAGGTTTTCAAGAAGCATTATCGTTACCTGGTATCCCTAAAGGATGGTTTTCGGGATGTTATGGATGGAATTCGACGGGTAAAAGTACCATTAAAAATTGTCTGATAGCTTCTGCGCAGAGACAGAATGTGTTGCCGGTTATATTCGAAACTGAGAGCAACTTCGATTTCAAATATGCTATCGATTGTGGAATGGAGGCGACACCCGTATACGATGAAGTAGAAGTCGAAGACGTTGATGAAGAAACCGGGGAAGTTACCGTTCGTAAGGAAAAACAAATTGTTGATTATGAAGGTAATTTCATTTTATTCACTAATGAGGCAATGTGCGAATATTGTGGCGATCTTGATTATAGTACAATGACAAGAAAGTCAACAAAGAGAACCGTCGCATTAATTGAAGATATCGCATATATTATCAATGACTTATTGGATAAACAGGAGAAAGGTGAATTACCAGTAGAGTTATTGTTCATCTGGGATAGCGTCGGTAGTATCACGTCATGGAAATCTTATGCCTCAAAATGTGGCAATAATATGTTTGATGCCTCAAGTATTAGTACTGCGTTTAACACAATCGTAAATACAAGAATTCCATCCTCACGCAGTCAGAAATCAGCATACACGAATTCATTTTTTATTGTAAATAAAATTTGGGACTCGTCAATGGCTACTATGGGTAAACCTTCAGTAAAATTAAAAGGAGGTAATTCGTTCGAATATGCATTGAGATTATTAATTGCCTGTGGCAAGATAATTACAAGCGGTGTTAAGAAAATGGAAGCAACCGTTAAAGGCGAAAAATATGAATATGGTACTGTTGCACCAATTTCGATAAAGAAAAACCATTTACCGACACCATATAACCTCAGTAGAGATGGTCTTTTATATTGTACGGCGAATGGTATTATCTCCGAGAGTGAAATCGATAACTATAAGAAGAAAATGCTACCGAATATTATCCGTCAGTTAAAAGAGAATGATACGACTGGTAAACTTAGCGATATTACAGAACAGGATGTCGAGTTTACTGAAAGTGATGAAGAAACATTATAATAAATGAATCGGTAAGAAATATTTCTTACCGATTTTTAAGTTAAACAAACCAAGAGAAAATAAATATTATGCAAGTTAATCTAATTAAAGAAGCCTTTTATGAATTAGATGACAAGAAGGCAACATCCATCCCCTTTGAGACCTTTATAAACTTTATAAATATGTGTGGTATTACGATGAACGGTAACGGTTCGGATAAATACGACAACATTCCGAAGGTAAGATTATTCACAAATATCGAAGAATTCAAAGGCATTTCAAAAACTGAAATGGAGTCACTTGACACCTCACAGAATGTTTTAGTATTACCGAAAGGTAATTTTTGCATCCGATTAAAGGATAAGTCTCAAATAACGACTAAAAGTAAGAAGCAGGATGGCACAACCAGTACCGAAAAAAATACGGAAAACAAACCCACAGATTTGTAATAAAGAATTTAATACGTTATTGATAGACGGTTCCAATATCTTGGAGCTGTCTTCATTAGGCGATAAAACCGTATCAAGTAACGGTAAACAGACAGGAGGAATTTTTCAGTTCTTATTACAAATAAAAATATTATTACAAAAAGGGAATTTCCGTTATGTCTACGTTTTTTGGGACGGAGAAAACTCTGGTCAATATCGGTACAATCTATATCCTTTATATAAGGCAAATCGAGATAAGAATTTCGAAGACGAAACCTTATCTGATTATATGAAGGAAGTAAATCGGAAAGTAAAGAATATGACTAATTACTTCAGAAAAAAACAAGATCCTGTAAAGATAGCGGAACGGAAAAAACAGAAAGAGATATTCTATTGGCAACGTGAAGTTATTATGTCTTGTCTTGAAGAATTGTGTATTCGACAGTGCATATATGACAAGATTGAGGCGGACGATTTTATATCTTATTACGTTACTCACAAGAAGCCTAATGAAAGAATTGTAATAGTTTCAAATGATAGAGATTTAACCCAATTAATTTCGGAACAAGTAATCATATACGTTCAAACGATGAAGGACTTCATAACGTTGAAAAATCATACGGACGTGATGGGTTATAATTACAAGAATGTTGTCGTAAAAAAAATACTCTGTGGGGACGATTCGGACAATATTAAGGGAATAAAAGGTGTCGGCGAGAAGACTTTATTAACAAATTTCAAACAATTGAAGGAAAGAGAAGTAAGTTTGGAAGAAATTATTAATGAAGCGAAAACATTAAATGAAACACGAGTAAAAAATAAAAAGAAACCATTAAAATGGGTTGAAAATATCGTTAATTCTATAACCGATGGAGTACAGGGTCATAAAATCTACGAAATCAATCATAAGATTATTGATTTACGCAATCCAGAATGTCCGATGATGTCGAAAGACGCTAAAGATATTATCGAGTCAATGATGTACGCACCAATGGATACCGAAGGGCGTAGTATTCAAAATTTATATCGAATATTGGACGAAAATGGAGTGGACGAACTAAGAGATTCCTCGAAATTCGGCATATTTTTCACAGAATTTATGTATATTATTGATAAAGAGAAAAAAAATTCTTCCTATTAGTGATTTTATTGGTGATAGGCAGTATATTTGTAATGTTTAGAGTAATATTTTAAATTGTTTAATTTTTATTTATTTAAACGAAAATGGAAGACAGAACATTTAAGAAAGTCGACAATTCGTCTTTTAAGGAGAGATTTCAATTTACATTCTCAATAAACGAGAATGTCATATGTCAACGTTATTTTAGGATCAACGGTTTCAATTACTCGTCTATTGAAACCTTGGAACTCAAAGAGGTAATGGACGAGTGTGTTGCAATGATACAGAAAGACCTGGTAGAAAAAAGTCGTGTATATATGTGGTATACCAATAACGACCCTATTAAAATGACCGGTTTCGTTAAGACTGACAACCTAACATCGGATGATGTTGCCGTTTTGACAAATGGTGTCGAAGGATGTACGACATTAAGTGACGGACAGACAATAAATAAGACTTATTTTGACTACTATAATGCCACACCTTCAAGTCAAGATTACGTCGATGAAAGACCTGATGAAGGCGAATTCGTTTTTAAATTTGCATTCTTGATTGATGACAAGAAGGTGTATGAAAAAGTATGGGATGGCAATATTTACCCTAAGTACGTCCGAAATAGTGTCGATCTAAGTAATTCTGATGCCCTCTATCGAGGCAAAGAACCATCTTCATTGTCTTTTGCATTGGCAATTGTTTACCATATGACGAATGGCAAACAAGATTTGCTTTATCATATGATTAAGAAGATATGCGATACCTTGAGTAATTCGTACAGTGAAAACTACGAATACACGAAAAAGGAAAAATATGGAGATAAAACGTATCATTTTACGACATATAATAGAGATTATGTCGATGGATGGAGAAAGGCGGTAAATCGTAAGACAAATGATTACTTCAACCACATGTATCCGACACAGGGACAAATTGATTTTATCAACAAGTATCTCTAATTTCCTTTTAACAATATGAATCTGGTCAACTTATTTAACGTTCGGTCTAAATAAGTTGACTTTCTATATACATACAAAATGGCTGATACAATAAACACATCAACACTTGGTTATCTTGGTAATGAATTTCAGATTAAACTGGTGAAATGTTTTATCGAGGACCAAAAGTTTTTTACTTCAATCGTTAATCTCGTCGATCAAAATATGTTTTCTGATGAATTTTTACGTAAAATTGTAAAATTCATGAAGGAACGTTATGAATTCAATGAGACCGTTACTAATTACTTCGAGATTGAAACTTTAATAAGAAGCAAAATATCGGACGCTGTTACCGTCGATATGTGTATTGCAATGCTTAATAAGATACGTAATATTGATCTTAGGGGTATGGATCTCGTAGAAGATACATGTGAACGTTTCTTTAAGCAACAAAATTTAACAAAGGCGATAAATCGTTCTATCGAAATCATAAAAAAAGGCAATGGTGAAGATTATTATGAAATCGAAGATATAATAAAGAAGGCGTTAGAGACTAATACTAGGCAGGACTTCGGATATAATCCGATGGATGGAATGGAAGAAGCACTCAGTGAAGATTATCGCAACGCAATTCCTACCGGTTTTGAACGTCTTGATAGTGCTCTTTATGGCGGATTGGCAAAGGGAGAATTAGGGGTAATTATTTCTCCTTCAGGTGTCGGCAAATCGTCGGCGACAACGGGTTTTGCTGCATATGCTGCAACATATAAATGTGAAGCGAATAATTTCAATGGTTATAAAGTACTGCATATCCATTTTGAAGATGAGGACAAAAATATAAAGCGTAAATATTATGGCTTCTTAAGTGGATATGATGCTTGCGAGTTATCGATGCCTAATGTCAGACCTTATGTAATTAATATGTTGCAAAACGAGAAAAAAGACGAAGGCCGTATGATAAAGGAGAATGTAATTTGTATGCATCCTAATAGCGGAGAAATGTCAGCGAGCGAATTAAAGAACAAATTGAAACAATTAATTGCAAGAGGTTTTAAACCCGATTTGGTCATTGTTGACTATTTTGAATGTCTAAAACTTGAAAGACCTGAAACCTCGGCAGATAAAGAATGGACAAGGGAAGGCATTACGATGCGCAAGCTCGAAAGTATCGCTCATGAATTCGATGTCGCATTATGGGTACCAGTACAAGGAACGAAAGATTCTCTTGGCGTTGAATATGTTGGACTTCAACAGGCAGGCGGCTCTGTAAAAAAAGTACAGATAGGTCATGTAATCATTACTTTCGCCAGGACACCGGAAATGGCTTCGGCTGGATTGTTGAATCTTTTCATACAGAAATTCAGAGGTGGTAAGATACGTGATGAAAAAATGCTAAATGTTGGTTTTAATAATGGTACTTGCCGATTTACGGATAATCAAAATGATGAATTAGACGGTATCGATTATCCATCTCAACAGACAGAAACGGCCGCGAGAATTGCAAATAATTACCGCAATAATCATCCCTAAATATCAATTAATACAAAATTTTTGAAGAAATATTTTTTTATTTTTTATTATATTGATACACAGTTAATTGCGGTTTTATACCTTAAAATGGCTGTTTTTCAATGAAACTATTGCATAATTATGTTATACAATTTTTTATAATTAAGACGTATGACGAAATATATTAGCAGACACAATGTCGAAGAAGAATTTAATAGCTCCAAAATTTATAGGGCAATAATCAAAGCGATGAAATCCGGTAGTGGCGTATATCATCAAAAGATAGCGAAATTAATACAGGAAGAATGTGAAGATAAGTTCTCAAAGAGAGATAAGGTCACTTATAATGATATCGATAAATTTGTCCTTAAACAATTGAATGAATACGGTCAAAATCTGACAGCAAATGCCTATGAAAGATTCAAGACCTTAAAGCAATATCAGAAGGCAGATGATATCATTGACAAAGATATCTACGGAATCGTCGATGGAACGAACGAGGCAGCTATCAACGAAAATTCGAACAAAGATGCCAAACTTATTAGTACACAACGTGACCTAATTGCAGGTATCGAATCAAGGAGTTATTCGGAAAGAAAAATTATTCCGACGTATCTTTTACACGCCCATAACGAAGGTCTTATTCATATTCATGATACTGACTATATGATACATCGAGGTATTTTCAACTGTCAGTTAATTAACCTTAAGGATATGTTAGATAACGGTACTGTAATTAACGGTAAAATGATAGAAACCCCTAAATCGTTTCAGACTGCTTGTACTGTTGCGACTCAGATTTCATTACAGGTTGCAAATGGCCAATACGGTGGTCAAACATTCTCCGTTTCTCATCTTGCCCCTTATGTCAGGGTGTCTTATAATAAGTACAAGAAAGATATAATCGAGCAATTTGATAAACTTGGTATCCAATATACTGAAGAACAAGTTGATAAAATAGCAAATAAGAGGACACTTGATGAAATCAAGAGTGGTGTACAGACGATACAGTTCCAAGAGAATACATTCAGTTCGACGAATGGACAGACACCGTTTGTTTCAATCTTTATGTATTTAAACGAAGATAAAGAATACATAAAAGAGACTTCTCTTATTATAGAAGAAATGCTTAAGTTAAGATACCAAGGAATGAAGAATGAATATGGTGTCTATGTAACTCCGGCGTTTCCTAAATTACTATATGTCCTTGACGAAAATAATGTACCTGAAGATTCTGAATATCGTTATTTAACCGATTTGGCTGTTAAATGTGCTGCGAGGAGAATGAATCCTGATTTCATCAGTGCTAAAGTGATGAAAGAGCAGTTCGATGGCAATGTATTCCCTTGTATGGGTTGCAGGTCGTTCCTCTCTCCTTGGAAAGATGAAAATGGAAATTATAAATTCTATGGTAGGTTCAACCGAGGCGTTGTTACTATTAATTTGGTCGATGTTGCATTATCAAGTGGAGGTGATGAAGAAAAGTTCTGGGATATTCTTGATGAAAGACTTGAATTATGTAAGGATGCCTTAATCTTAAAAGATAGTTTACTGCGAGGTGCTTCGACTAAAGTATCGCCGATACATTGGCAGAATGGTTCAATTGCCCGTCTCGGTAAAGATGACACAATTGATTCGTTGTTAGACAACGGTTATAGTTCAATTTCACTCGGATATATCGGAATATACGAAATGACGAAGTACATGACAGGTGAAAGTAATACATCCGAAATTGGCAGTCGTTTTGCCGACAAGGTTATGAGTTACCTGGAAAAGAAAACTATTGAATGGAGAAAAATTGATGGATTACACGGTTGCTCGTTATATGGTACACCAAGTGAATCTTTATGTTATAAATTTGCGATGAAGACACAGAAACGTTTCGGTGTAATTTGTGATGTTACAGATAAGGAGTGGTTCACTAATAGTTATCACGTTAATGTAATGGAACCTATCGATGCATTTTCGAAATTGAAATTCGAAGCCAACTTTCAACGAAAGAGTAAAGGTGGTGCGGTAAGTTATATCGAGGTACCAAACATGGATAAAAATTTGGAAGCGTTGTCACAAATCGTTGACTATATGTATGAAACGATACAATATGCTGAGATTAATACAAGGAACGGCGATTCATGTGGTAGTTGTGGATTTACTGGCACGATGCAATGTGATGAAAACGGTGAATGGTATTGTCCGCAGTGTGGTGAAAGGGATCACGATAAATTAACAGTAGTCCGTCGTACATGTGGATATATCGGTAGCACCTTTTGGAATCACGGCAAGACGCAGGAAATAAATGACCGTGTATTACATATATAAATCGTCAGAAAATAATTAAATCAGTTAAACTATGAGATATTCTTTAATAAAGAAATATGATATTGCAAATGCAAAAGGAATAAATACCAGTATATTCTTTTGTGGCTGTACACATCATTGCAAGGGATGCTTTAATGAATCAATATGGGACTTTAACTGTGGAAAGCCTTTTAACGACGAAGCGAAGACTTTATTATTTTCGTATCTAGAAGATAAAGAAGTTAATGGCTTGTCGATACTGGGTGGAGAACCCTTGCAGCAGGGAAAAGAATTGTATAATCTGATAAAAGATGTCAAGAAGACCTTTCCTAATAAGTCTATTTGGTTGTGGACTGGATATTACTTAAGTGAATTGAACGAACAACAGAAAGAGGTTATCAATCTGTGTGATTATGTTATTGACGGTCGTTTCGATAGTACTAAAACGGATGGAAGAATAATTTTACGAGGCTCAACAAATCAGACAATATGGCATAAGAACGATAACGGTGACTTTGTTAAAAGTTCCTACAATGATTTTAAGGTATCTTAATTAAAATATAGTGGCTTGATTGAAAAATATTAAGTCACTATATTTATTTTATAAGGTTTAATAAGGTGTATGGCAAATATACAGCGATATGGGATAAAATTCCCAATAACAATTTTATCATCCGATAATACTTTAATCGACTTAAATGAGGAACAAAGCGATGAAGTGTATTCGCAATTAATCCATCTGATATTTACGCCTAAAGGACAACGACTTCGTAATCCTGATTTCGGCACTCGGCTTATTCAATATATTTTTAATCCTAATGATAGTGAAACGTGGGGTGATATATTGATGGAAATTAAAGAAACTGTAAGCAAGTATATACCGATGTGCTCAATTCAACAATTAGAGGTTGAAGAAAGTGAAAATGGTATTGGACTCGTCGTCAAGATGAAATATATTGTCAAAAGTAACAACAGTAGTCAAGAATATTCAGTTTCGATAAATATTTAAAAACAATTAATTAGAATACGATGTCAGAAAATAAGATACAGTATACAAATAGGAATTACGATGATTATCGTAAAAGTTTAATTGATATCACAAAGAAATATTATAAGGACACCTTTGGTAATTTGGATGATGCCAGTATAGGTACATGGTTAATCGAATTATTATCAGATATCGGTGATAATCTCAATTTTCATATCGACAGGGTATATCAAGAAACAAACATTAACAGTGCCCAACAAACAAGTTCATTAATGGATATGGCACGTAATAGTGGTCTGAAAATCCCTGGTAAAAAGAGTGCCTTATGCGAGGTTGAGATATCATGTAATATTCCGTTGTCTAATGCAGGAGATGGTACTGTTGCCGATGAAAATTATTGCCCTTATATTAAAAGAGGTACGTTGTTTTCTAACGGTTCCGTTATTTTTGAATTGATGAATGATGTCGATTTTGCTAATCAATTTAACGAAGATGGTTATTCGGACAGAGAAACAATTCCTGTGAGAGATTCGAATGGAGTCATCATATCGTATAAATATAAAAAGCTTGCTGTCGTCAGTGCAGGACAAAGTAAAATATACAAAAAGATGATTACATCTTCCGATATTAAACCTTTTATGGAGGTCTTGATTCAGGATAATGATATTCTCGGTGTCGAAAGTATCATATTTAAAGAGGGCACCAATTTAAACTCAGATCCTTCGATAACAGATTTCTTTGTCGACAAAGAAAAATATCAAGATCAAGAGAATCGTTCCGTAAGTCGTTATTTTGAGGTTGAAAACTTATTGGAACAAGAAAGATTCGGTCATATGGTTGAAGAAAACGGCGAAGATAAAAAAGGCCGATTGAAATATAATCCTGTGTGGGTGGAAGAAGAAATCGTTATTGAAGGAAGCGCAGATAAATTAAAGGCAAGACACATTGCTAAGGGTCAATGGATGAGATTTAAGAATAAATTTATTACCGAATATCAAGATAATTGGTATTTAAAAATTATATTTGGCGCAGGTCTTGAGAATGCATATGGTGATATACCCGATAATGCACGAGAATTTACCCAGTACATGATGTCGAGGATGGAAGCAAACGACTATATGGGAGTGTTGCCAAAAGCAAATACAACAATGTATGTACTTTACAGAGTCGGTGGCGGTGAACAATCCAATATTGCGGCCGGGACACTAAATTCTATCGTGTATCTTAACATGGATATCTGCGGTAATCCTGATGATGTCAATAATGCTAAGAATTTAAGAAACGTTCGTAAATCTCTAAGTGTAACAAACACGACACCTTCATACGGAGGTAAAGATGAGCCATCACCTTCTGAAATACGGTATATGATAAAATATAATAATGCAGAACAAGATAGATGCGTAACTATTGACGATTACGTATCTAGGATACAAAAAATGCCTGCAAAATATGGTCTACCGTTTAGAGTCGGCGTAATGGAGGAAAATAATAAAATTGTAATATATACATTAGGACTTGATTATAATGGTAAATTAACCGATATTTTATCCGAAACGGTTGCCGAAAATATCCATCAATATCTAAGTCATTACAAGATGGTTAATGATTATGTCGAAATTAAGAGTGGTAAGGTTATTAACGTTGCCTTTCGTCTAACGGTATATACGGATAAATCATACAGTAGTTCAGAAGTAACTAAAAGAATAATTGACTGTGTATATGATTATATGGATATCCGCAATCACCAAATGGGAGAAGATATCTTCTTAGGCGATTTATCTAAAGAAATTAGTAAATTAGACGGTGTTCAAAATTTGGTATCGATAAAATGTTTTAATAAAGTAGGTGACGGCAGTAACGGATATTCGACCGATAAAATAAATCAACCTCTTGTTAATATAGCTGATTGTTGTTATAGTGACTATTTGGAAAACGATCATAATAATGAAGGCCAGATTGATTTGGATGCAAGCGATTTCACCTTAATCGGCGATGCTGTATCAATGTACGAAATTAAAGACAAAAATAATGATATTGAGGTTGTTGTAAGGACACGATAAGAGTACTAAACTATTATCGACATCTTGATTTCAAAAGGCTAATATACTAAATTTAATACAAGTATATTAGCTTTTTTTATATGGGATGTAATTGTGGAAAAAGGACATTAGAAACGGTACAAAAATATTCAAATGATGAGGATACCGATGTCAAAAATGAAAGTATTGTCTTTAAATTTATACAGCATGTAGCACAATTTGCGTTTGGTATTTTTGCAGCGTTAATATTTATCATTATGTCAATTCCGGCATTATTATATATCGTTATCTGTCTGCTATTAAATAAACGACCATCGTTCAAAATAAAAAAAGACGGTAGTCATTTACCAATAATATCGAGTAATTAATAGTAAATTATGGCGATTTTATAATTTACAAAAGGTTTAAAGAAAAAGACAATTTACAATGAATGAGGATTTAAAGACATATAGAATTCGGACTAAAGTAGGTGAAGAAAAACCGACTCTGCTAAATGTACAATTGAATCAAACATATGATATGTTTGAAATTTTATCGTTGAAAATAAATCAAAATAACGCCTATAAATATTATTCATCGGATTATGGCGTTATTGTTGGTAGAGTATTAGCTAACGGTGGGGTCGGTATTCCTAATGCGAAGGTCAGTATTTTTATACCGACTGAAGAAAGCGTCAACGACATCAAAAAATATATTTTATATCGATATAGTACTGTACAATCGACTAATGATGACGGCATCAGATATAATCTATTACCAGATGAAATCGATGAAATCTGTCATCAGAATATTGGTACTTTCCCTAACAAAAGGCTTGTTCTTGATAACAAGGATGTTATGGAGATTTTCGATAAATATTGGAAGTATACGACGGTAACGAACGACAGTGGTG
This sequence comes from Prevotella sp. CAG:1092, assembly GCA_000436915.1. Lineage (GTDB taxonomy): Bacteria > Bacteroidota > Bacteroidia > Bacteroidales > Bacteroidaceae > Prevotella. The sequence goes on from HF994194.1 coordinate 39,413, forward strand.
ATTATATGTTGTATGGAATACCGACAGGATCCCAACAGTTGCATGTTGACATTGATTTAAGTGATATTGGTATATGGTCTCAACGTCCTCGTGATTTGGTTTACAAGGGTTTTAATATTAATCAATTTGAATCCCCGAATAAATTTAAAGTAGACAATAATCTTAATTCATTATCACAAGTTTATACGCAGGACAAAGGATTATATGTGTATCCATATTGGGGTGAAACTTCCGAGAATTATGATACCATCGGCATTACGAGGTGTGATATACAAATCGATTATAAATTTGAACCCACATGTATCTTTATGGGTTGTGCCGTCACGGATACAGGTAATAATGCAATAGGCAAAAACTGCGCTTCGACCGATAATATCGGTAAAATGTCTGAACTGGTATCTTCAGAAGGTAGTATTCATATGATTCGTCGGACTTTTGACGGTAGAGTCGAGGAACATTCAATTAAGGGTAATCGTCTTATCGACCAAGATGGTGTATGGTGTTACCAAATACCGATGAATCTAGATTATGTTATGACCGATGAATATGGTAATTTAGTACCTTCTGATAATACCGAGAAAGGTATACCAACTCGTACACGTGTAAGATTTCGTTTTGTCTTAGATGAAACGAAAAATGATAATACGGCAAGGAAAAGATGCATGTATTTAGTCCCTAATAATCCTAGAATAGATAATGAGTTGTATTCGGACTTTTCATCCGACGAAAGTCATACGCCCGATTACGAATTCGGCTCAAATACTAAGGATGAGGATTTTTGTGACATGTTCTGGAATAAGGTATATACAGTAAAAAATTATATACCGAGGTTTCAAAAAAATCGTAAGGTGACAAACCGTAAGCATACAGGCATTAAACTCGTGAATCATTATGGCGATAATAATCCGATTCCGTATAACAACTTGACGATAAAACTTACCTTTACTTATCGTCTGATTTGTGTCCTTACCGATATGTTTATTAAACTAATCGGTTTTTTAAACAATATATTCACAATAATTAGTGCCGGTCCTTGTTTGGCAAAACAGTTGTTAGATACTATTATTAAGGGTCTATGTTTTAAGTTACCATTAATACATATAAAGCCATTGTGCTGGTTGGCATCGCCGTTAAAGACTGTAAGGAAGGTCGTAAAGTTTTTAATATTACCTTGTATGTCTGTGAGTTCGGAATTTTGTGAAGGTAATACGACTCATTCGTATACGTTTTATCCTGGATGCGGATGCAAGGGTCTTGGTAAAGTCGTCAGTATATTAGGTCTATGTAATTGCATATGGGAAAAACAAAAAGCCGACCATAATAAAGATGAAAACAAAAAGCAAGACCAAGCGGATAGGACTACAGCAACCAATAACAGTGCCGAATTAAAAAATTGTTATGAAACACAGTTAGCCGAAGATAACGATGCCGTGTCATTTAATTTTCAAAATGATTGGATAAATGGAATGTTGTATTTCCCGATGTGGTATCGTAAAATAACACCGAAAAAACGTTTTTTATTCGGTCTTATTAAAAGAAAGGCGAAAGACCAATGGTGTTCGAACCAACATTACTATAATGGTAAGGTTTTTTTATTCAATTCATGTTCCGTTAAACGAGATGGAAAAATAAATTATAATAATCCCGTCGATAATAAAATTAATAATGCAAGTATAATGAAAGACGGTGGTTGTGGTGGTGCGTGTCATAAATCTGTCAGTGAAGTTGGTTTGAACCACGGAGTTATTGTGACAAACACCACGATGTTAGGTCAAACTGCGTATTACTATAAGCCACTGGAATATGATGCTAAATTAAAGGACGTAAAATTATTATTCGCAACTGATATCGTTTTACTCGGTAGTTTAAATGACTGTGATATCCACGGAATACCTCAATTTTTTAAATCTTTAACGAGTACTACGTATAATTTGCCTCCTAACATATTATTCACTGATAACAATTTTATACCGTCTTTTAATGAGGATGGTAGTATAAAGGATGGAGTGTATGATCAGATAAGTGTTAGTGAGATGACAGGCTGTGACTGGGGTAATAAAAATGATGATATTTGTCCCGAAAGTGGTACTAATAGTGGATTGTTTTATTCTATTGGTTGTTCAAAGATAGAACTAAGACCGAAATCTTGTATTAATGCAATTCGTATTTGCGAATTCGGCGTTTCTTTGGATGAAACAAAGGAGATTGCAAATCTGCTTAAATTACAAAACGATACCACGAATTCGACGTATGACACCCTCGTACCGGACGGTTTTATATCTAAAGATGAAGTATATAATGTAAATGAACGCAGTATGTTTGCAACATTAAACGGCAATCAACTTAAGACTATTAACAATAGCACGACAGGCTTAAAGGAATATGATTTCCGTTATATGTACGTTGATAATTTTGACGGCTCGTTGGAAAACGTGATGTCAACCGTACAAAAACGTTGTCCTTCGAAATACAAATATAGAAATAACTACAAATTAGAGGAATTTAGTCCATCATATTATCATTTCCGTATGGGTAAATACAATTTCTATTATGACCATGATAGAAAATTTCCTCGTTACGAAAACTCTTTTTATTTCTATTTCGGATTAAAATCCGGACGAACGGCGATTGAAAAATTTAATAGTCAATTCTTTAGTGATTGCGAAAACGATACTGAAATGACTCCACCAATATCTTTAATCCCATTCGGTAATAATTGGTGTGAGAATAACATTATTGATGGTAAACGTGAGAATAATAACGGTTGTCTGTTATTGGACATATCGAATATCACGCCCGTACAAAAAATCATAATTAAAAGTACAACAAGGAGTGATTTCGTTTATTCGACATCTCAAACGGTTAATGACCCTAAAATCTATATAGGTAAATTTCCAAAGAACAACGAAAAATACGATAAAAATCAATGGCAAGATTATTCGACGAAATTTACGAATGCAGTAAACACACCATTGGTATCATTACCGAATGGTTCATATGAAATAAATATAACAGATGAATATGGAAATATTGCTTCATATAATACGGAATTGAAATCTCCTTTTCTTCAATTCGATACTAAGGTTACAACCTTTACTGTTGCCGATAACACTTTACTCGAGATGTTTTCCGATGATAAAAATGATATTAACGTTACTCGTGATAATATCGGCAAGGACAATACGGGTAATAATATAGGTCAAGATCACGCTACTGATGCTACGAGGGATATTGGCGGTACCATTGTAATCTCAAATATCTGTGACGGTATTGATCATTCGCCAATAACCAAGACCTGTATTACGGTCAAGTGCGGAGATTATCAATCAAACATCATATGGGATGGTAAAACTACAATAATCGGTCAGGACAATGATAAAGGTATACATTATTTAGGACATTATAAGGATTTTTCAATAATGTTCGGTGTACCTGAGGGGGATAAAAATTATGAAGTAATTGTAACTCAATTGTGCAGTGTCGATGTTAATAACAATATAATAGTATCTAGTGAAAATACGGTCAGTGAATTTGTAAATGTATCAAAGACAATACCTTATAAGTTATATATAAACGATATTATTGATTATGATGTCATTCGTAATGACAAGTATTGGTATACTGGTTATGATCTGTCCTACAACAAGAATAACCTTGTCGTGACCCGTAATAAGTCGAGATTCGTTGGTGAAGGATGGAAGCACATGTCAGATCCAAAATACTATGATTTTAGTCAGTTAATTAGCTATCAGAATATCAAGGATGAAATTATTGTATTACTTGAATCGTTGATATCGGCGGCTGAAATGAATGTCGAAGCAGCCGAAAATGCCAGTGATGACTCAGGGATTACCTATAATAACGGTATTATTGACGAGGTTAAGAAATGTATTGTCTACATCAATTCTAATACTCTTGTCTTCGGTGATGGTGAGAATACTCTTAATACCTTTAGACAAATGATAGGCAATCTAAATATCGGTACCGAGTATCAAGACATTAAGGATAGCTTAATCGGAAATGATGCTACGGAAGGTTTGTGTGACAAAATACAACAAATTGAGGAAGAATTTATCCTTAGTATGAAGGAAACTTTTTGGTTTAATTGTCCTACTGAAATCAAAGATATTTACTTTACGACGACGACCTCGTTTTTACCCGTGGCATATAAGACGTTCTGGAGAGAAGAAAAGGTAAAGGAAGATACTGGGGATGAAGTCGTGTATACTTTGGCTTCGGATAATATGACCGAAGCATTTAACAAATATGATAGCTTTGAGGATATAATGATACCAACAATAACTTCAAAATATAATACAGAATATTACGATGCAAAGAAATCTATAAGTGTCGGTGATGGTGCCTATTATACCTATGTGAAGAATTATGATACTAAATACAGTGATAAGAAAATAAAACAGCCTTATTTCGTGTCAGTACAAAATTCTCGTGGAAATACGGTCAATGATGATGGTACTGTTAATTTTAAAGGGGATATAATACCTTTACAACAAGACAAGCAAATTCCTAAATTATTCGGTTTTCATATTATTGACAAACAGTTAAGTGTTGACTGTGTTACATGGTCTCCAATTATTAGCATACCTTATTACGTGACGGATGAAAAAGATAAAAGATACTGTAAGACGATAAATGTAAACGGTATATTTGCAGGACGAATCCTTAATGGCAGTGCCTCTTCCTATTATAGTAAGGATGAAGGCGGTATTAAGAACTTCGTCAATTTCAATGAACAACGTATAGGTTCGAGTCGTTTAGAACTTTATACTCAAAGGAAGCCGAATGAAACTGACATCGAAACTGAAGATAGAATACCTGTTATAAGGACAATCGTCGGTGAAGAAAACAATCAAGGTTTCATCGAACGTTATAATGTCGGCAATAATGACTATACAAAAAATGATAAACAATACATTAATTTAAAAAATAAGGAATTAAACCTTGAATTGTCGGACTCTATTGGTTGTCAACTTGATGTTGAAATAGAGACTCAAATGATAGTTGTTGTTAATGAAGATTCAGTACATGACTGTGATGACAAAAAAAATAATGTCTTGTCGGTTCAATGTCCTAACGGTAGTGGTAATACTTTCTTTGTATTCCATGTATCTAAGAACAATCCGAATGAATATCCGTTAAATCTAATTGATTTTAACAATAACACTTATCGTCTTGATTATGAGAATAAGGATATTCCTTGGGAAAAGGGTGGAAAGGATGGAAAATATCTTTTTTCGGTAGCAACCCAATATGAAACATTAATTAATCAATGTGATAAGAATGCCCTTATTCTAAACGATGATTTAACAGTGGATACAAGTGCTCCTAAAGGTTATAGTAGTGGCGGTAATTTCAGTCTGTCCAATGCTAATGATAAAGAATCGATGTACTTTGTTATCGTTAACGATAAAAACAATTGTCGTGCGATATCACCATTGTATGATTTTTGGTCTAAGCCTAATGGTAAATTACAAGTAGCCACATTAAAAACAGCTTCATTCGGTGATGACAATGTGCAGAAGAGGCAAAGAAAAATAGATGAAAATGGTGACATCACGAAGGAGTATGTAATGACTGAAGTTGTAAATACTGTATTATCATCAATTTATGTCGTTAAATACGAATGGGAGGTCCAAAATACTTATTATTTACGTAATTTTCCGTATTCATTAAAGGCAAGTATTACTGAAGGAAGTGATGTTATGGCAAAGTTTAGTGCAAATAATATTAGCGGCGACAACGAAGGCTACGTCGAAATCGATGAAGACACTTATAATCGAATGAATAAATATGGCCCTAGAAAATTTAAAGGACGTTCGGCGTTTATTGCGACGGACTGTACGGGACTACCACACAAGTTTAAGGCGAGCGATGTAAAACAGTCTCAGGGACTGCTTGAAGTGATATTCGATTTAAATGAAAATTCTGCCTATGGTGATACCTATAGTGTTAAAGAAGGAAAACTAAAATATCTTTTGAACGTTGGATGGGGTGCTATTGATGTGAAACTTAAGGCTCCCCGTTGCGATAGCGACCGTAAAACGACGAGATTTTACGGTTGGAGTCCATATGAAGTCGCCGAGTGGTATGATGATAAAAAAGAGGATGTAGATAAAGGAAATATATTTGTTACAGAAACTGATCAGAATGATTATAATCATATTATCAATTTAGGACAAAATTCAACAGATAACGTATTACTGCTTTATGCCGTATGGCAGACACTGAGAGCGAAATTCAAGATCCGTGGAGTAAATGGAGTTAAATGGGGAAATGGTAGTATAAATGACATCAACGTCAATTTTGAAGAAGAAGAGACGGAAGAAGGAGTTCAAATATCGGCAATATGCAATGCCGTTCCTGTTAATGTTGATACAACAAAAAAACTCACGGGATGGAGTTACAATAGCAAATATGTAAAAGAAGTACAAGTTAATGAGAGTAATACCATATTGTATCTTGATCGAGAAATAATCAAGGAATGGAAGGCAACGACGACATCGAAAGGAGGTTCATATATTGATAACAATTTCGAAATCGTCTTGACACCGATATTTAATTAAAGACAATTATAATGTTATTGTAAATGAGAAAGATAAGGCAAAATAAATTTACGTCAGTAAATTCAGTAAATAAAGATAGTTTCGTGAGTGTGGGGATGAATCATACCACGAAACCTTTTCATTTTCTCGATGTAAAAAAGACCGTCGATCAATATGAGGTCTTCGAAAAGGAGAGACAAGAATGTAATAAATATCGTATCATATTGACTATTAATCCTTTTTGTAGTAACGTCTTATTTAACACTCTGACTGAAATTGTAAAAGGAGAAGGATCGTTACGGCCGACAATTTTAAGTAAAGACGAAATTAAGATTGGGAATAAAGAAATATACGGTAAGACCGACATAAGCCGTTATGATGCCATTCGTAATACCGAATACTCGAGGGATAATATCGGTTTTGAATATCGTCCTGGTTTCGATATCTTTAATAATCATTTATTAAGGAATAAATCATTCAAAGTAGTTAACGGAACTAATAATAGAGACCATAGGTCGGTTTTTAATACCATAGAAGATGTAATTAGGCAACCTAATGGCGATACTATTCAGATAAATGTCCGACAGGATATTGACACAATAAAAACTATCGATAAACATTTGTATGATAGTGAAGATATTCTTGATATTGAGGGAAGTATTAATGCGAATCTAATTGAAGAAAACGGTTGGTGGGGTTTTATCAACGGTTCCAATCTAAACGGTACATTTTTTGAAAATAAGCAAAAAACGTCACCTAAACGACTAAATATCAATTTACCACTTAACGACCGTAAAGAATGTGAATTCGTTGATATGTATCCAGATAGGTCTCTTTTTTCTTTTAATCCTAAGTATAACAAATTTCGTCACCGTTTTGAATACAATTGGGAAATTTGCCTTACATATCCTTTCGAAAACTACTATAAACATCCCTTAATATGGGAAGAAGGAATTAATGCTGTAAAGCTCTACTCAGTAGAATATGTCATCGGTCAGAACGGCAATAAAATAATATTATTTAAATCATATATTAAACATGGCTTAAAACAAGGTGATACGATTAAAGTATTCTGTAACGGCTTAAGGTCAAAAAATTCTTATATTGTCAGTGGTCTTGGCAATGTTGAGGGTGAAATGAATGAATATTGTTTTTGGTTAAACGATATTAACGTTATTGATGAATTTAATATTACTAACATTGATATTAATGAGTTTTTAAAAAAAAGTTCATTCCGCTTTGCCCGTATCAACGGTGGTGTACAGAGTGAATATTATCTAAGAAAATTTAAAAAGTTGCCAAATGGCGAGTATAGAAACGATTTCGATAAAGAACAATACCCTTTGGCATTTTCTCGAACGATATATAACGATAAAATTACACAGATAACTTTTACCGATACAATCGATATTACTGATATAAAAGATAACTTAGGTAGACCATTAAGCGAGTTGTATGTAACAATTGTTAAGAACAATCAGGGTTATCAAAGATGGTACAAATCGGAATCACCGACGACGATGCCGTATAAGGAGAGCAATAATGACCCCACGATTGATGTCGATATCGAATTTTCCCATTGTTTCGGTCGTTTAAGTAGTGGATTGAATATGCCTTACGGTGAATATGACGATAGCGAAAAATTTAGCGACGTTAGGAAGTTGACTAATGTTAAGATAAAAGGTATGTCTCCATTTCCTTTGGAAGATAAGGATGAAGTCAAAATTACAGATGATGAATTCTTCGGAGATGTCGTTGAATTTAGCCCGATGGAATGTAAAGAAACAATATTATCAGATGTCTGTTTTCGTTTTAACACGGCGCAGAGGGAATGGAATGCTGATGGTGATGACGAGAATTGGTTAGGATGTTTTAAATATGACGAGATAATATGTGATGATTACGATAAGGGAGAACAAACATCATCTAATAATGGTTCGTTCGCATCGAAACAGAAAACCATTACCGACGGTAATACAACCAGACCTGAAGGCTATTTTTATAAGGCACATTATCCGATACCATTAAGGGAATTTGGCGATATTAGACAATCTTCCCATTATAATATAAAGGTGAACGGGGCCAAGTGTATCGTAAGTAATAATAAGGTATTTGTCCATGTTACTACGAGTCTGCGTCATCGTTTATCATCGAATGATGTCATATATTTTTTCGACCCAATAAAAGATGTGTGGTATCACACCCGTGTTAGTTATGTAATGGATGGTTATAATTTTATTATCGATCCTAAAAAAATTAATGATGACAACGGCAATTTTATGTTGTTATCCCAAGTACCTCAATTAGAATTAGTTAACATACTAAATAATGTTGACCTCAACAATCTTCAAGTGTTAAGAAAAAATACTGATATTCCATCGTATGCAACGAGAATTAAAAGACATAATACCTTTCTGTGGAGGGAGATATTGAAAGGCAGTAATAAAGATGCAACGAGTATTCCTGACTACGTGTTCGCTAATGGATGTTTTTATATCAATAAGGGGATAAATTTTTATCTACGAAGACAGGATCCTGAAGGCAAGAACGGTTTGTATCAGTCTGAAATTTCTCCTAATGATGTGTACGGTAAAATTATTAAAAACAGTAATTATGAATATAAGGATGAGGAACATATATTATGTTAAAATATATTTTACAACAGACTAATGCCATCCGTAGTAGAAAGACGATTTCAGTCGATGAAATAAAGATTCACAATATTTCGGATGAAAGTGAACGTGACAAGCTATTGGTTATCTGTCATTACAAAGAAAATGAAAATTTATCTGATGGAATGAAGATATTTACCGTAAATAGTCTATTTCTTAAGAACGATGAAAAGGCGTATAAAAATAATTCTCATTATGAATTTAATGAGGAAATAACGTTACTGAATAACAACACGGAGGAAAATACCTTTAGTTTCTTGATTAATTCTTACATTCCTTTATCTCTTGAGACTGCATCATTTAATATTATCGATAAAAAGAAATATCTTTATTTTTATTTTAAGGAAAGCCATTATTTCAATAGAACCAAATTAAATGGTGACGATATTGAAAAGGAAAAAGACCGTTTTCTTATTTACATAAGATTTTCTGATGGATATCAAATAATAGATATGCCTTTAAGATGCCAATATGTGACAAATTCGATATTAAGGTGTGACATTGATGAATGTAAAAAAGAATTAAACGATACGATTGAAGAAATCAGGAAAAGAAATGATTTTTTCAATCCGATAACAGAGAACAATTGGGAAAACTTATTCAAGTCTCTTTTTCATACGGAATTTGTCGATTTAACTACTGATACTATTGCGGATATTCGTAATATCAAGATTAATCGAGATAATTTTTTGTATACGGACAGTAATTTATATCATGATGAAAATGCAACTACAATAAATACGACGTTTTATCGAGATTTGTCTCTATTTACTTTAAATATTCCGTTTTCTAATGATATACAGACGGATATATATCAAGAAAGTAATATCGAAGAACGTTTTGCCGAGAAAGAAAAAAGTAAGAGCATTAATGATTTCATCGATATGGAAAAAGATGTTTATTATCCTGTATATGAATATATAAAAGGTGAGAATATCGAAATGTCTTTTTTACGGAAAATAGTCTTTAATTTACATTTTAGACGGCGCAACAATAACGAAGAATGGGTAACAGATAATGATAGTTATTGGAACGGAATTAATCTTGTCGCCGATGTCGATGGAAATCGTATAAGTGATGATTATTTCGTCTATAGTAATAAATCCGAGCAATCGGATCTGTTAGGTTATTTAGGATTTACGAACGGAGATGTAAAATATCGTAAGAACAGGTTAAAGAAATCTTTTTTACGTCTATCATTCTATGATTCGGATAATCCGTCTTCGCAAAATTTATTAGGTTATTATACGGTGTTCTACAATATAAATGACGCATCAGCTAAATTGCTGAAACATTATGAAGACGACAATAGTAACGAGTATTTCAGTTTGCAAGAAAAAAACGGTAAGTACGAAAAAGTGGAAGCCGACGGTATTCGAGTAAATACTGAACCTTTAATTAAAAATCCGTCTAACGACCTCGAAGATTTAAGATTAAGCTCTCAATTTGTTGTATCAGATAAATATACGGCCGACAGTACGAGCGAAGGATTTTACTTATACTTATGGAAGGACGGTAATAAAGGTGTAATACCCGAAACACTTTATATGAAGGTGGAATTTAACCACGCTGGTTATGGACGAAACATACCTTTTATGATGCCTTTCTATGACATCAAAAAACATCCAAACGGAGAAGGTAAAATCAAGTCGTTAGATGAAATAGTTAAAGACTTTGAAGGTAAAGGGGAAGATGCCCCTTATGGTATAAGACAATATCTGAAATATTCATATGTCAGATGGAAATATAGATACGATAAAGATACTCGTAAACACATCTATTATCTCGATAGGGACACCTACGGTAATTACGACGATAATATTGATGATGATGATAAAATATTGAAAATAAACTTGTATGAAGCGAAAATATCGCCTAATAGTTAATTACTATGAAAAAATATAATTTCGTTACGAACCGTGAATCAATGATTTCACGTCTGCCTTCGTTGTTCCCATATCTTGAATGGGATGAAAACGGTATTTGTAAATTACATCCATCGACCGATAGTATAAATGGTTCTTATGGAAAAATTGTGCCCAATATGAATGTCCCCGTTAAACGTCCTTTCCAGTCCACACCCGGTAACGATGAACCTCAATTATCGGCAAATATTGGGGTGCTACCTGATAAACCGATTCAAGTGACAAAGAATTATTCCTATAATGATTTAATGGAACTTTATTATAAAGGCACCGATGACACAATTGTTTCGTTCGTTGAAACTGCCATCGGTAAGATAACCATTGATAAGACTGAATTCGACGATAATTGTGACTTAGTGCCCGATTTCGTATATCTGGCGACCGTAAAAGAATTATATTTTATTTATCTAAGGATGCAAAAACGTTGTCTCTATTACGACACTATAGGTAAAAGTGATAGTAATATGTGCTGCTATTGTGAACGGTATAAACGGATGGGTGGGGATAAGATGTTAGAAAAATTAGGAGAATTAACGAAAAAGGCACAGTCAATCGCCGAAGAGTATTTAGGCTATGCGAATGAACGTTTAACAATAAAATATAACATACCCCTCAGTCAATCAATTGATGATCTGGGTATTCTTAGCACCCGTATTGAAAAATGGGTACCAGGTAAAGAATACTATAAGGGAGATGTTGTATTGTATAATGATGATATATATGAATGTAATTTTTCGTCAGTTGTTAAAGGTCATTATAATGAAGACACGGAGAAAATCGAATTCGAGCCGTTAAAATGGAAGAAAAATAAGTTTATTTGTAATAGTAGTCAGTCCGAATATGACTGTAATAATATAGATGATAGTCGTAAGATACAAGGTTTTACTGACAGTAAATTAACTTCATTAAGAAGGTATGTCGAATATATGAACGCTTTTGATGAAACTGAAAGCCCTTCTTACGGTGAAGACTGGTTGTTTTATTATCGGAAGGGTTATGTCGCTAATTATAGAACGGTTAACGACCTTTACGGCAATATTGGACGTTTTAATAATCCGAATTATGATGATGTAAAAGGTGAAGAACCTAAAACCCATATAGGAGATTTTGTGACAGACCTAAAGGCATACGGAGATGTAATGGATGATATTTTTTACGACACCGAGAAACATACCATAAGTTTTGTATATTACATAGATTGTCATTTAAAAGCAAAATTCCAAAAAACAATAGTCGACGATGACGGTAATAATAAGTATTTATTTTCCGATTTCAAAAGAGACGAGAACGACACTCATGGTGTTAAATATATTGATGAGTACTATTATCAAGATGGTAGTGATATAGATACATTGATAAAAAAAGGTGAATTTAATGATTATGTTACAGGATTTAAACAAGATGGTACGCCTTATGTATTATCAGGACAATTTAATTTATTTACTAAATTCGAATTTAGTACCTTATCATCAATGTTTGATTATAAAATTAACATCAATAATGAAGACGGTAACATACAGTCAGTATTAAGTAAATTCGAGGCCTCGACGGCATTTAATAAAAATGATGAAGATGTTATCGATGTACCGATAGTTAGGTACGATTATTTAAATGGCATTACCTATGCACCGACTGAGGATATCGATGTATATATAAATCGTGGAAATACAGCAGCATTTGAAAAACATCTTAATTTTGCTGGAATTAAAGATCTCGAAGATATGGAGAATTTTAAGAATGGTGGATTCTTCGAAATGCATCAAGATTCTTGAAATTAACGATTAACATTATTTATTATTATAAAGGTTAATAAAAAAAAAATAATGAATAATACATACGGAATCGTCAGACCTTCTACGTTAGATGTGTCTAAGGATGTCGAAATATGGTATAATTATCGACCGAATCGTAATACCGAAGGTAGTGGTAATTTTGAAAAAATTGATGATGTGTCATCAATTTTAGAAGCGTCGAAAATTGATCGGAAACAGATATTAAATGGAATGTTTAACTTATCATTACCTGCATCTATTTTCGGTCGAATCGGTATATATACAATATACATAAGACCTAAAGAAATCGAAGCAACAATTAACGATGTCGGTGCTCTTGCTGCATATCCTGATATCCGTGGAATTGTGGTAAATCTGAATGATGTCGATGATAATAATAGATTGTTATTCAGTAGTGATAATTTAACTGGCTATCGTGTCGAATATTTTGATGACAAAAATCAACGACAGGATTACTATCGTCTTATAACAAGCAGTAATTTATGTGAACCAATTTCACAGAATTTAACGTCGTCTAATATGAACTCCAATGGTTATCGTTACAATGAGAGCGGTTCATTATCCTTTATAACATTGACTCCGAGTACATCGCCCGGCTTTAAGCCTAATGCGAATCCCTACATTGGTAGTCCCAGTCAAAAAATTGTCATTACTAATACCAAATTCGATCCCGTGTGTCTTGAAATCGAGATGGTAGCTCATGATATTGAAAGCATATGGACAACGTTAAACGGTAATACAATACGTAGTCTCGATAATGGTATCGTGACGGTATACAATGATAAAGGTGAAATATTTACTCAGCACGAATTCTATACATTGAAGGACAATTATAATCATACGGATAAATATGAAGTAAAAAAAGATAGAGAAGGTAATATCAGTTACAACGATGATAGTGATGAAATTTTTAATAATTAACAATTTCTTTTGAAGAATGTCTAAATATACAAAATATCATAGTAACTATATTTTAAGAAAAAAGCATCAAAATACTAATAAGGGGCCAATCTATGAAAGAGATTGGGTAACTATTGGTAATCGCAATACTGTCGGGGCAGGTAAAACATTGTATTATACCAACGGCAACTTTGTATTCACGAGAAACAATGTCGAAAGTTATCCTAATAAGCATAAATTATCGACATCTGAAAACGTATGGCGTTACGAAGATGTAGAGAAGTCATCTGATAGTAGCAGTAAAATAAAAATCCTTGAAAAGTGTAATGATATCCGTGATTATGTATATTACGGTTCTTGTGTTGATTTGATAACGTCGTCGATCGAAAATATTATTAGCCAATTTCCAGGAGCAATTTTTACTACGGAACAAAGATTAGAAATACCTCCAAAAGAAGCCGATGGTGATTTTATATCTTTAGAAAATGAGTTTTTAATTGATAATCCTTTCGGTATCGACCTGTATCATGACAGTTTATCTGTCGTCGATGTGGATAATCCGTTGAGATGGTTGACGATTACTAAAGATGATTATACAATTAACGGTCAAGATATCAATACTTATGTCATATCGACATATTTCGATGAAAATTATTGTCTCGAAAACGAACAGTGGGATTATCGTTACTGGAATAATAATAAGATGTCACATATTATCGAGATTACCATTAACGGTACTTTCATTTTAAAAGGCTATAGAATTGAAGATGACATCGTTTTTACTACGAATACGGATAATATGATAATTAAGCCGAAGGAAGAAATTATCGAGGCATATTTCAATGGGCTTGATGGTTTCGAAAAAATATTATTGAATCGAAACACCAAACCGTTATACACGAATTATTTTATAACCCCGGTGGAAGGAAAGTTATCTTATTATTACGTTAGTAAGACATACACTTGGCCTTCAGTCGATTATTGTATCGATATCGATTCGTCTAATTACGAAGAGTTTATTGATAAAATCTATAAATTGGGAACGATGTTAGACGAATTATGGACTGATAATATATATCGTAATATGACCCATGAGGCGATTAAAAACTTCGACTGGACTTATACTAAGGAATACGACGACGATGTGACGGAAGAAAATATACAAGGTGGCGAAAGGATGAAATCAATACTTCATTATTGTGGCAGAGTATTTGACAACATAAAACGTTACGCAGACGGTATCAAGAGCACTAACCGTATAACTTACGATGGAAATTCGAATTTACCTTCATCGGAACTTACTGAACAGACCGATAAAGACGGATGGGATACTGCATCTATAATTCCATTTATCAAAGGTCAGGATGTAAATGCCGTCACAATTGATAATGATTTTCTAAATAGTCAAAATATAAAATGGTTTCCGAATGAAGTACCTTCGGTAAGGAATATTACTGATTTTGACAATGACTTTATCCGTCGCTTACATTTATCATCGAAATACATTTTTAAAAATAAGGGTACTTTAAATTCAATTAGGATGATACTGGCACTATTTGGACTCGATGAGGGAAAAACAGATGCCAACGCAGTATCGATGAAAGAATATCTTTATAAAATTGGAAATATCAATAAAGAGACAACAAAGAGGATTCAAGAATTGAATTCTCGTCGAGACATAACAATCAACTACGACGAGGATGATCCATATTGGGGCATTCCCGTAAAAGAAATGACTTTTTCGGATGGCAACTTTGCAGTACCTTATTTTACAACGAACGACAAGGAAAGTTTCTATTTCCAATCGAAGGGCGGTTGGGGTAAATATATCGATGATGACTTTGATAAAGTTACCTTAAATAGCATTGATTATAGTGAAACTTTGTCTTATCTGAGAATGTGTGCGAATGTTCAAAGTTTATTTGATATACGGCAAAATGACATTAAGGAAAAGGATATATGTTACGTTTTCAATTTGTCTGATTACGTCGATGTTACAGGAGACGAAGATATATATGTATACGACGAAGATAATAAAATCGTGGGTGAAAAAATATCTCATTTTTTCGTTGCTGAAACGGATGGCTTTAAATTTTCTTGGAAGAATGTAAAGAAAGGGACGAATGACGAAATAGCGCAAAAGGCGAAATATTTAGAAGATATTGTTACTAAATTAACAGGTAATAATCCACACGTCGGTTATGGTAATTATGATTGTGGTATAGATTTTATCGAGAATATGGTATGTCCATTTAAGAATATTAAAAGAATATCATCAGAAGGACTAAGTGATCAAGAATTAGATGAACGAATATTCACTTATAAGACCGTCGTAACAAAAACACCTGACGACAAGATAAAGAAACTATTTAAAACACATAAGGCTGAAGATGGCTACTATATTAACAGTAAAATCTTAGTACTTAAAAATAATATCGGTGCCGATAATAAATTATATAAGGATTATTTTAGACAAACTATTCTTCCTTATATTATGCAAGTAATACCTTCGACAACGATACTGATTTTAGAAAAATTTTAACATGGAAGATTTACATTATACATTAGATGGTAGTAATAAAATTCTTGTCTTTAGCAATAAGATAGAACATAGGACAATTATCTTTGATGATTGTCTTGACTTTGTTTATGAATATACTGAAGGATTTTTTAAATTCTCCAAAGAGGGTAATTGGTTGGAAATTATTACGACACCTAATGACTCGATGGAAGAACGGAGTATCGATATCAGGATTGAAAAAAAAGATGACAGTAGTCGTTTTCTTTATTTATCTATTATACAACAGGGTAATAGTTATGATTTATCACTAAATCCGACTGTAATAAAAGAGATGTCCCCAAATATAGATAATCAAATTAAATATACGATTGATATTCGGGTCAAAGGTGGTAGCGAACGATGTTATGTTAAAGATATTAAACGTTTTGTGAAGATATCATCAATCTCTGACGATTTTATTGTAAGAGACGATTATGATAATGCTTTGGTAGTCAATATTAATTTTAATGGACAAAATGGTGAAGGTATAATGGAAATTACGAATATGGGACGGCTGTCAGATGATACCCAATATTATGATATCATAGTTGCTCATTCTGAGATGCCTTCGGTCACAAAGACTATAAGATTGTCGTACAAAGACGACAAAAATGACTTTTCGGTTGAAACAAAGAAACTGTCTTTTAATTCATATGGTTATAGTGTTAACGATGACGGCATTATTTATTTAAAAAATAATGTGGATGGTAAAATTGAACCGATCGACACTGACGAAGAATGGTTGTATCTTGAATATGGTTATAATAGTATCAAGGTGTTTACCGATATTAATGATAGTTTATCCGAACGTAAGACAGAACTGTCAATTGGTGGTAAGACCGTGGAAATAGTTCAAAATGGTATGCCTCAGCCCGTAAAAGAAGAAATTAATGAAATTCCGGAGCCGACAATAATAGAACATCCATCAATCGAACCAATAGAAATTAATGGCGATACGATAAAAGTTGTTACATGGATATACGAAGGTGGTAAATGGTTGAATAATTCAAGAATCAATATATTTTCTACGACACCTTGGCTTAGTTATAGAATTAACGAAATTGTCGATAATAATGGTAAAATATATCATTTGGCAAAAATTAAGTTAGAACCAAATATGTTTAGTCTGAAAAGAATGTGTGAAATAACTATCACCAACGCCGAAAAATCGGACAAAGAATTATCTTATACAATAATACAGGATGGATATCCTAACGATACAATGCAAATAACGATGGGCTAACCGTTGATTAGCCTCTCGTTATTATTTTGTATATCTTCATAGGAAGATATTTTAAAATGATATATCTTATATTCATTATCGATATCGAACCTCTTGTAATCTAAAGTTTCAGTATCGAATTCAACAAAGCCATGACCGACAATATTTTCGCCACTATTCTGTTGAATTAAAGAACCGCAATATACAATAGGTACGCCTTTTTTATTTATTTCTTGGAATTTATGTATATGACCGGCTATAACACAATCACAATCCTTGAAATTCCTTTCGTCTACCCCATAGTCAGAAATTCGGCCCATATCGGTAACAGTTCCGACGATATCACCGTGATACAAGCCTATTATTTTATTATCAGGATATTCGTCTTTGATGGAAGATATGTCAGAAGGGCATCTAAAGTTGTCGAATATCGAGAATAAGGCAAATGTAATATTATTATCGACAAGACAGCCACTTTCGTAGTTTAATTCTTTATCAAGATAGGAAATATTGGGGTAGACATCCTTGATTCCGAATGTAGGACTTATCGAGTCTAGACGGTCGAGATTATTTTCAAGCATATCATGATTTCCCGCGATAATATACGTTTTGCCGATAGCATTAAGATAATTAAGCATCATATGGAATGTTTCTTTTGCCTCATTACTTGTTCGTATCTTATTCTGAAATATATCACCGACTACGACAATACGGAATTCATCCTGCGAATAATCTTTGACATGTTTGTATATTTCGGCGATTGATTTCTTCAATATTTGTGAATAAGGTCTGTTCTCCTCTTTATTCGGTATATGAACATCTGCTATCGCAATTATTTTTTTTATCATATATTAAGATTTTTACAGTTTGACTTTCTTCGGCAAAGATATTACTTTTATGTATATTATCTTAACAATTAAATGGAAAAAAATCTTAAAAGAATAATATTAGGCATCGATGTCTCAACTTCATGTCTGGGTGTTTCAATCGTTAGTCATGATGAAACAGAGACAAAACTATTATACATTAACCACATAAAGCCCAAGTTGAAATCAAGAAAGATTAAAGGCACAGAAGCATTATTTCTTAAGAGTCGGATTTTCAGGGAGCAATTTTCACAACTATGCGAACAATTATGCATTAAGGATTTAATTACGGATATTGTTATTGAAGAACCTTTACCAAGTTCACAAAATGTCAGTACCGTTAATACTTTATTGAAATTTAATGGAATGATATCTGAATCCGTATACGAATTAACAGGCGTAGTGCCTAAATATATATCTTCATATGAAGCCAGAAAATATGCCTTTCCTGAATTGATGTCGATTAGAAAATACAATAAAAAGGGACAAGAATACAGTTACAACAAAATTCGGAATGCAATAAAACAAAATGAATTGGTCTTGTTTGGTAATTACCCTTTTGATTGTGCAAAAAAACTAATACTATGGAATAAGGTGTCAGAAATGTATAAAGGCATACAGTGGATATACAATTCCAAAAATGAATTGAAAACTGAAAATTTTGATGCTTCCGATAGTCTTGTCTGCATTCTCGGACAAATCGGTAAAGAAAAATATGAAAATACGGAACCTGAAATTACAAGTTATACCGATAATAAGGACAAGAACGAAGACACTATAAAGATCGAATATAACGTTAATTTTTGTGGAAAAAATTTTCCAAAGACTATTGAGATCAATAATATTAT
>HF994194.1:58831-106610 GCA_000436915.1 Prevotella sp. CAG:1092
CTAGATATATTATATTATATATTTTATAATTTTTTAATATAACAAATAATTAAAAATTAAGATAAATATATTATATTTGCAACGATAAAAATTATAAATGTTAACAAAAGTAAAAAATGTAAATTATGAGTTTCGATAGCAATATATACGAGATTATTAATATTGTCGATGATATATTAGGGAAACCAAGACGAGATGCATCAGTAGAAGGATGGACAGAATATAATTGCCCTTGCTGTGCTGAAGAAAATGGAGGATTAGTAGACAATAAATATAATTTTTGTATTAACTATTCGAAAGGAGTTTGTCATTGTTGGAAATGTAATACCAGTGGACGATTGTCGAAATACATTAAACAATATGGAGGTATAAACAAACTTCATGAATATAAAGAAATCGTCAGAGATATCCGTAAATGTCAACAATACACTCTTGAGGACAATTTCATTAGCAATGATATCGATATATTGAAAAACGAAAATACAATATCGTTACCCGACGATTATATATCTTTAATTGGTAACGATACCCCCTATGCCAAAGAAGCCTTAGAATATTTGTATCGTCGAGGTATCGATGAAAAGATGATAAAAAGATTTAACATCGGATATACTAATAGATGGACAAAAGATTATAATATGAAAAATCGTATAATAATACCTTCTTATGACGAATTCGGCGAACTTAATTACTATGTTGCAAGAGATTACACAGGAAAAAATAAGAAACGCAAATACAACAATCCTAACATTCCTAAGACGACTTATATTTTTAATGAAGGGATGATAAACTGGTATGAAGACATCACAATCGTCGAAGGAGTGTTCGATCACATGGTGGTACCAAATTCAGTCGCTTTGCTCGGTAAGACATTAGACAAAGAAGATGCGTTATACAATGCACTGTTAAATCGCTCAATGGCGAATATCAACATATTGTTGGACGATGACGCTATTAACGATGCAAAAAAATTATATTTTAAATTAGAAGAATCTCCTCTCAGTGGAAAAATAAGATTAATAGAATGTCCTAAAGGTTACGATGCCTCATTGTTATATCAACAATACGGTGTTAAGGGAATTAGAGAATTAATGAAAACAAGAAAGAAACTAAACATTTTCGAAAAAGTATTTAAGATATAAAAGGTTAGGAAATCCTAACCTTTTTTCGTCAATAATTGCACGACATCATAAATAAAACTCAGTATCTTAGGTATAATACCGTTAATATTTGCCGAAGTAAATAAGACGTTGAACGAAGATGAACAAGTCTTAGTCGTTTTATTTACACGATTTAACCATCCATTTAAGAATTTCTTCTGCGACGGATTATTGCGAGCAATACTATTGTAGTATTGACGACGTTGTTTAATAAATTCTTGCTCCAACAGTTTTATCTTGTCCCCATTAACATATTTAAGAGTATTCGAACCGATAATTCCGTCAACAGTTAAATTGACATTGTAGACATTATTTATTGATTTTTGTAATAATTTCGCCGATGTCTTAATACCTGCGTTGACACCATGACAAAATAAGTGTCCTGCGATTAATAAACTATTAATTTTATCACACTTTAGGGGGAGGTAATATGAATTATAATAATATTCTTTTACTGCGTCGTCGAGATTCTTATTGTGAATAATTGCGTTATACTTTATTGGCTTATTTTTATCAATGATTTGCCATCCTTTCCACGAAGGATTATACGCCCTTGAAATACCACGATAGGTTTCTCTACCTTTATCTCCAATGGTCTGTTTTTCACTGCCGGAACTATAACCACCTTCGTGACTTAGAACCATATTGATTAACTTAATTGCTCTATCGGTCATTTATTATTTTTATACTTATTTTAATATAAATATCGGCTTCAATAAACTTGTAAAGAACTATATTTGTAACGAAAATACACTTTCAATATGCAGATTAAAATTGAATTAAATGATAGACTATATAATGATATACTTTTAAAGATAAACGAAACGGATATTACGGTCGAAGATTATTTGGTGGGTATCATCGAAGATAAATTTTACACTGAAAAATATGGCGACCTTAATCTCATATTAAACGATACAACCACGGAAGAATCGTCTCGAAAGACAACGAATACAGTAACAGTCGAAAAAGATAAATGTGTCGAGAAAAAAAGAGAAGAGAAAACAGCAATACCAATAGTCGCAAATGAGGCTATTAATGATAATGCTTCTAAATACCGAAGAACAACAAGGGTAATAAAAAGTAAATAATTATGGATTACAATATTCAACCGACAGACCGATTAGTCTTTGATGTCGAAATGTATCAAGTTGACTATAACGAACAGAAATTAAAGAGTCTCCGTAAAGAAATTGCGGAAAAGTATAATGTACCACTTAAGAACGTAGAAATTAATTTCAATCCAATAACAGTAAAAGATGATGGTACACCGATATCATTAGCATCTGATATTGTCAACAATATTCAAGATCCTCAATTCCAACAGAAATTGATGGGCGAATACATTACACTTAAAGAAATAAAGGATGTAAAACTTGATGATATTATCGAGATTGATAATACAATTAATGCCCATATAAATTTCGATGTATACTCTAAATATCGTAGTTATAAGATAAAATATGCAAAGTGGGACAATTATTTATCTTACGGTAAAGGTAACTATTTCGATTTTACGAAGTTGAATGGAATCGTACTATTAAATGGTGAACCTGAAAATCAATGCGGCAAAAGTACTTTTGCCATTGATCTGTTGCGTTTTGCCTTATTCGGTAAATCTCCCAAATGCCCTACGTTAGACAATGTATTTAACATTTACCTTGACGATGAGACAGAAGCAATCGTCGAAGTTGGAATCGAGATAGAAGGTGTCGATTATGTAATTAGACGAACAATAACAAGACCGTCAGCAAAGAAACGGACAACCCGTAGTAAGTGTAAACAAAAAGTCGAGTATTTTAAGTTGTTAAACGGAGAATACGAATTAATTGAGAACTGTGAAGGAGAAAGCGGTACACAAACGAATAATTTGATACGAGAATCTGTCGGTAATGTTGAAGACTTCAATCTGGTAATTTCTGCAACGAGAAAAACTCTCGATAATCTGTTGGATATGGGTCAAACGGATAAAGGAAAATTATTCTCTCGATGGTTAGGATTACTTTCAATAGAAGAAAAAGAAAAAATTGCAAAAGATGAGTACAAAAAATTAAGTAAGGATTTATTATCAAATCGGTATGATAAAACGACCCTTGAGTCCGAAATAAAGGATATGAACGCTGTTATCTCATCAAATAATGCCAAGATTGTAACCCTTGAAGAAAAGCTTAACAATTCTAATGATAATATTAACCGACTGAACATCGAAAAGAATCGAATACAATCAGAACGAAAAGAAATACGACAAGAATTAATTCGGATAGATATAACAACGATAGAAAAAAATATAAATTCATTAGAAAACGAAAAAGACACCAAGTCAAAGGAACTGATACAATCAAAGAAAGAATACGAGATAGTAAAAGATGCCGTATTTGACGAGACATTATATCGGAGATACGCAGACGAAAGGCAGTCTTTGATAAACTTAAATGCCGAAATTAAAGGACAGATTAAGGTCATACGTTCAAACATCTCTAAGATAGAAAATCTTATTGAGCAGAAAATATGTCCTAATTGTCATCAACCGATCGATATTGATATGCAGACTTCGACTATAAATTCGAACAACGATGAAATAAACCGAATGATTGCACAAGGAGTATCGAACAAGGGAAGGATAGACGAAATTACGAAAGTCCTTGAACAAATGGAAAAACAAAAGGCAAATTTGCAATATAGAGCAACTTTGGAATTCAAGATATCGGCTATTGATGTACAGATAAAAAACATTTGTATGCAAATTGATAATTATAACCGTCAAAAAAACGATATCGAGACAAATAAAGATAACATTAAATATAATAACGAAATAGATAATAAAATCCGTATCTGTGATGACAGTATTAGAACGGAAAATAACATTAAGGAACAACTCATCCGTGAAATACAATCGTACAAGTCAGAAAATAAAAACTATGAAATCGAAATTAAAAATCATAGTCTTGTAATTGATAAATTGATAAGTGAAGAAAAAATTATCCGTAATTGGAATATTTATCAAGAACTCGTCGGTAAAAACGGCATCGTAAAAATCGTACTAAAGAACGCATTACCGATAATAAACAATGAAGTAAAAAGATTACTTGATGGTCTATGCGATTTCGATGTGGTAATGTCGGTTTCCGAAAATAACATGATACATCTCGATATGTTAAGGGATGGCAAACTAATAGATCTTGGAACCGGAGCAAGTGGGTTTGAAAGCACGATAGCATCGTTAGCATTGAGGGCCGCCCTAAGTAGTATCGCTTTATTACCTTCGCCAAACTTTTTGACCTTAGATGAAATATTAGCAGGCATTAGTGCCGAAAATATGGAAAATATAATAACTCTTTACAAGAGAATATTAAATCGTTATGATTTTATCCTTCATATCTGTCATGACCCTGCTTTAGTTGACTACCATAACAAGATAGTCACTGTAACAAAGAAGAATAATGTTTCAATTATATCTTTAAAATAATTCATAATCTCTTATATTACATGCCAAGAACCATTAAATGGGAATATGTAAAAGAACTTGATAAATATTTCTCTGAGATAAAACATTTCAAGACCCTTTCACGACAGGAAGAAAGGGCACTTGGAATGAAAATACAGAGAGGAGACAAAAGTGCCTTAAATAAATTAGTCAACCACAACCTTAAATTCGTTGTATCAATTGCAAAAAAATATCGAGACAGGGGAGTACCTTTTGAAGATTTAATTTCAGAGGGAAATATGGGATTATACCATGCAGCAGAAAAATACGATGGCCGTAGGGAGACAAAATTCATCACATATGCCGTATGGTGGATCAAAAACTCAATTAACGAGATAATTAAAGATTATGCTTCGAATAATGAGATAAACGTCGATGATTTTATCTTTGATAAAAAGAAAAGTGTTGAATATCATCAAGAACTGATTAATGAAGAATTTGAAGAAGAACTTAATAATATACAAAGCCGTAATGATAGTGTTGAAGAACTTCTTAAGTGTCTCCAAGAAAGAGAACGAAAAATTGTAACAATGTTTTTTGGACTAAAAGGGACAAAAGAGATGAATTTAGACGAAATCGGTCAAAGTATGAGCCTTTCAATGGAAAGGGTTCGTCAAATAAAAGATGTCGCATTAATTAAATTAAAATCGAATGTATTAATGATGAATAACGATTTCTTTAAGGAAATTAAGGAATTATGTTAAATATAATATTTATAATTACAATTTAATTTTTAATAATATGGCTAAAACTAAGAATAACAAAAAGAACATGGAAGAACCAAAAGAAATTAATGAACTGTCTGAAGAAGTCATTAAGGACAATACACCCGAAGATACAACGGTCAAAATAGAAGATGAAGAAACACCGTTGACCATTACGGAAGAACCAAAAGAAATTGACGAGCAGTCTGAAGAAGTTAATCCGTCTCTGAAAGAAGAAGAGACATCGTTTCCCGATGACGTACAGGAAGGAGTAACAGACAAAGACGACATTAATACCGTTGAGAAAAATGCCGTTTTCGGCAGCAATTGGATGAGTCATGGCATCACATGCTAAAATAATTCTCGATTAATGATAGTAATAGGATGGAAAAAGGGTATATAGATATAAAGAAATCTTTCGACGCATTCGAAAGACTTAATCGTAAAACCATATCGGAAGCGGTCGATGAAAAGAATGATACTGATGGTGTACCGTATTCACAAAACGATCAGATAATGACCAATTCGACCGAAACGTGCAAAACCCAATTTGGTGCCGATTTTAGCGACCATACGGACCCTAGTCCGATGTTATATTATCCTTCCGACGGTGATGTCGTATTAAGCGGAACAATACCTTCCCTCAACAATGCGAAATTCCAATTCAGATATAAGGACAGCTCATTCGGCTGTTATTTTTGGTCAGATTCATTAGTTTTAAATGATGATAATGTAAGAAAATTAAGTCGCATAAATGGTGTATATAAAAATTGGTGTCAAGAATTAGAAACATCAGAAGATATAAAGCCAATTGGCTATAAAGGTTAAATAGTCTTATTTTCGTTAAAAACCGTATTTTGTTAAAAGACATAATACGGTTTTTATTTTTTATACAATACTTATATATAAAAGTAATGTATACATGAAGAGGTTAACGATAGATGAGATTTATCATAAAATAGATGAAGAATTATCGAGATCCGACATACGGGCAATGATAAATAACAGTATCGAGGATTTTTTAAAAGAAAGAGAGTTTGAAAAACGAATAAAAGAAATTGTCGCCGACGTTTTTGAAACATACTTTAAAAATATGTACACAAAAAGAGGCTTCTGGAAAAATAGTTTAATGAGATAATAAAATGGAAGATATTAAAGAACGCTTACGATCATATATAGCACAGAATAGAAAGAGATGTTTTGCCTTAAGAGATTGGCTGATATTAAAGGGTGAAACATACACTTTTAATGAAGCCTTGACAAGTATATACGAGGCGGCTTCAGGTAATTTTAATACCATTAGTGACATCATCGACCATTTAACTGAAAAACGCAAGGTACAAGGAAGGACACAGGTGTACTCCAACAATGACACCGATTTAATCGGTTTAAAACGTGATGAAAACGGTAAAGTAGTACTATTCGGTTACAATCCAAATGCATCATTACAACTTAAGGGACAGCATAATCCGCATAATAATCGTATCTTTAGGAAAAGTGACGACCAGGTAAGTAAAACATACCAAAATTCAGAGGAAAAGATACTCAATCTTGGTGCTCAAGTTAGAGAATTATATCCGGGGGCAAGCAACCATGATATTACATTCATAATGCAGGCAATAAAGAAATACGCCGAACGAAGGCATATCAATACGGATAAAGTCATTAATGGTATAAAAAAAGGCCGTTACGAGTATGATGAACAACTTGACAGAATAGTTCCTAAAACAGATGAATGCATTCGCCGTACAATTATAATCGACGATTATCTTGTTGAGGCAATTGCAGACGAATTAAATATGACCGAATATAAGTTCAATTCAAATATTCGTCAATTCTTACATGACTTATTGGTGAAACCATCTGAAGCTAAAGTCCCTCTTATTTTTAAACAGTTCGGTTATAATCGGAGTATGTTGATATATTACTTAAAAAAAGCCGACTTAATAAGAAAAGCTGAAAGAATTTCAGACCGTGATAGTGACGGAAATCCCAAGACGGCAACAATGATAATTAAATACCAAGTACCAAAAAAACATTTTGAAAGAAAATTACATAAATTATATATAAGATTATTCGAGGATAATTCGTCCAAAACGAAAGGTATCTGTGAAGATGGTGAAGGTGCAACGACGTGTGATGCATCATCAGGTCAGTTTTCACAACCACTATTTCCGATACAGCGAAGAACCTTCAATAAGACATCATTGGGTTGTTAACTGTTCATTAAAAATTTAATAAAGACTAATAATTTTTATCATTTTTTATTTAACTTAATATTTATATATAGAAAGGGGTTATATACCCCACAATTGATTTATGATATTACGAGCAATTAAAATAAGATTATACCCAAACAAAACGCAAGAACAAACACTTAATAAGTTGCTTGGATGCTATCGTTTCGTCTACAACCAAATGCTTGCTCTAAAACAAAATGCTTATAATAGAGATAAATCAAACATTGGATTATGTGAATTATCCAAATTCTTTCACGGAACATTACTCAAAAAGGATGAATATTCGTGGTTGAAAGAACAAAATACAAAGGTAATGAAGCAAGCCATAAGACAGATGTTGTCTGCCTATGATGGTTTCTTTAAACTTGGTAAAGGATTTCC
The DNA here is from genome assembly GCA_000436915.1 of Prevotella sp. CAG:1092. GTDB lineage: Bacteria > Bacteroidota > Bacteroidia > Bacteroidales > Bacteroidaceae > Prevotella. Next base: position 66,801 of record HF994194.1, read on the forward strand.
AAAATTTAAATCCAAGCATGATAACAACTCGGCATTGTTCCCTTACGAAGCAATATCAAAATCAAATTTATTTGAAACAAGACATATTTCCTTAACAAAATCTCTGAAGCATATTAAATTCCATTGTTCAAATCTCTATTTTGAGAGATTGCAAAAATATAAGGATAATATCAAGAGTGCTACCTTATCGAAAACCAAGAGCGGTAAGTTCTACTTGTCAGTCCTCATATCAATGAACGAAGAAGAATTTAAGCAATTCAGACATACTAATAACAAAGTCGGCATTGACCTTGGTGTTAAGGATTTTATAATCACTTCCGATGGAGAGGTGTTTGAAAACAAACACTTTTTCAAAAAAAGTGAGGACAAAATCAAGAAACTGCAAAGGCGACTTTCCAAGAAAGCTAAAGGTTCAAACAATAGAAATAAAATAAGAATTAAAATTGCGAAGGAATTTGAACATTTAACAAATCAAAGGATGGATTATATCCATAATGCAGTTAATTCATTATTAAGTACCTATGATTATATTTTCATAGAAAATCTTAATGTTCAAGGAATGCTGAAAAACCACAAGTTGGCAAAAGCCATTCAAGAACTTGGGTTCTACGCATTCAAGAACACATTGAAGAATAAGGCAATGATGAACGACAAGTTTGTCATTGAAGTTGACCGTTGGTTTGCAAGTTCAAAGACATGTCATAAGTGTGGCTATGTTTACAAGAACTTGACACTTGGTGAGCGAAAGTGGAGTTGTCCTATATGTGGTGAGCATCATGACAGAGATTTGAATGCCGCAATGAATATATTGATTGAGGGAAATAAGATATTAGTAGGTAGCCGTACTGCCGAATTTACGCTTGTGGAAAAACCAACTGTGGATGGCCGAACGATTTCGTTCCTAAAAAGCAGTGTTTCGTTGAAACAAGAAATAAAAACTAAGTAAACTCATAGTTTTTCTTAGATTTTTATATACGGTGAGGATACGACGACATTCAACACAGTTAATTACCAATATTCGACACCGTTTATTGGTGATGAAGAAACTGTAAAGAAAAAAAAATGGAAAAGGAGATTCGATATCCGTAAATTATTAAATAATAACTGTATAATTCAACTATTTATATGTATATTGACGATGAATTCAATAAAAGTCGAATAATCGATACAATATTAGAAATTTCGCAAGAACGAGAAGAACTCGAAAACAACAATAAATTGGATAAAGCGAAAGAAATGGAATCCATTTACCGACAATTTTACCAAGGACTGAAATTGTGTACAGGAAATTATAAATTATAAATTATAATAAGATGTTAGAAAACAAGATATACACCCTCAGCGAATTAAAAGAAGCCATCATTAAGGAAAGTAATGACACCAAACCGATTATCGGCAAAGGTGTTATTAAGGATGATGTTAAAAATAACGTAAAGGCTGTTAAGGATATAATGAAGCAGACGAAAGATTATAACGATGTTCCGTCATCGAAACGAAATACATCACCCGAAATCGGAAAAGACCTAAATAAAACTACGATGGATATGGAATTCGCCTACGAACCTGATAAGGCATATAAAGAACGAGTCATGGCACAAGTAAAAGGTTTTCCATCGGCAGATAATGAGAAAAACACTTCAGCCAAAGATAACGATTCATTAGATTTCGAAGGCAATAAGGATTTCTATGACGGTATTAAAAAACGTTCAAAAGAAACGAATGATTTTAAATCAATATATAAGCACGCAGGTCTAAAGACTCATAACCTACCTAAAGAAACTACAAAAATAAAGACAGCCTTTCAAGAAAATAAAACGATGAAGAGATTAGTGTTCAAAAATACAGTTTTCCTTAATGAAGAAAATGTCAAGAAAAGAATTCCTGAAGATTATAAGACCGATAACAATAAATTCCTGATGAAAGATTCTATCGGAAATGAATATATCGTAGAGTGCAAAAAGGACAAAGAGATTAATTATATTAACACGAATATAAGATTAATCAAAGCAAGTCCGAAAATTGTTAATGAAGAGTTATCACGTATCAAAGCCTTGTCATCATACAGTACCAGTAAATATTTAGGTGAATCCGTAAGGACTCCAGAGCAGGATTTCATTAAAGGAATTGATATCGTAAAAAATAAGTTAAACGAGATAACTAAATAAACGACATAATTATCTATCACAGTAATGGCATTAGAAGGAGAACAGATAGGATTCGTAGAGAAGACCATTAAGATGATTGATAAATATGGCTTATGGAAAGTTATTCGTGCTGTGATATTAATACTATTATTTCTATTCGGTATGTATTATGTACAAGTGGCTGCAACAAGAGTCGGTTCCGAACAGGCAAATGAACACTTCTCGGAAAAGAAAATAATAGAGCACGAAGAACAAATGACGGTAAGAAAGGAAATACAACCGCAAGTAGATAAAATACTTAGCGACGTGTTACTTAATACCGGGGCGGATAGGGCATTTGTTATCGAATTACACAATGGTTCAAGCAACACGGCAGGATTACCCTTCGTACATTGTTCAATGACATACGAAGAAGTAAGAGAGGGAATAGAATGTATCGATGAAGATTATCAGAATCTATCATTGTCTAGATTCGATTTTCCACAATATTTACATAAAAACAAATTTTGGATCGGTACAGCCGAAGAATTTAGCAAGGTTGATAAAAAAATGTCAGTTAGGATGGAAACAAATAACGTTAGTTTTATTGTAATATCGACCATCGAGACTTCGACGAACGAATTAGGCTATTTCGGTTTTTCTTACTGTAACGGTAAAATCCCAAAAGATTTAAACCACCTCACGGCGCAGACAACTTCATCAGTACAAAAATTGTCCAGATTGTTAGATAAAGCGATTATAAAATAAAAGAATGTCAACATCTAAACAAAACATAGTAGATATCATCCAATGGATACTTATAATATCCTTGACGATAGTACTTATTTGCTGTTATATATGGACACATAAACGTATCGTCGCCGAAGAAAAATACGAAAAGGCGAATACCTATACAAAAATTTATGAGAGTCAAAATTTCGATAGGCTAAAAAAAGAAAATCAAAGACTATATGATTCGATTAAAAGTCTTCAAAATATCGAAAGCGTCGTCGAAATCCGTTATAAATATCGATATAATACCGATACCGTATGGGTTGATAAGAATATTTATCCGACGAAGGATAGCGTTTATTGTTTTAGCAATAATAATGACACTGTAAGATATGATTTAACAATCAAAGGTAACGACGTATCATGGTACAATCTCAATTTCACAATCGACGATAATATGGCTATCATTAATAGTAATAAAGATAATCGAAACGAAACATCAATTATACATTCGCCGAATGTACAAATCGAAGAAACAACAATGTGCCATCGTAAAGATAAAAAGGAAAAATGGTATCACAATTTCGCCGTCGGACCTCAATTTGGAGTCGGTGTTAACAATAAAGGAGAATTTAATCCATACTTCGGTGTTGGTATAACATACAATCTAATCAAATAAACAATTTTAAATAACAAGGTCGAAATGAAAGTTTCGACCATTTTTTTTTTGTTCCTATATTAACAATCGTTATTTGTTTATTTTAATATTTATTACTATATATTATATGAAGTTTCAATAAAAAAAATAATGAGTAAACGCCGATACATTCAAAACTTAAGAAGTCAAACAACCATTGATAATAATGGAGTCAAAGTCCCAAAATTACCGGAAGCAAATTATATTAAAGAAGGTGAGATAGCAATCAATTTTGCCACGGTTATGAAACTATAGCAATTAAAAACGCCGACGGCGAAATTGTTAAATTCGACAATAAAGTTGATGAAAACTACGAACCGACGCAATATAACGGTAAATTCGAGACATTAGTAACCGAAACCAATCATGTGAAGGCAGGAGATACCAATAGTAAGGCATTTAAATCGGTCGAAAATACAATGTCAACCTTGGTGGATGAAGTATATAAAAATGAAAAGGCAATCGTAACTACGTTCGGTACTGTCGGAAGTGCTACAGGAATCGTTGATGCTGAAGGAAATATTAGCTATCAGAAGAAAGCCGATGCACATTATATTGCACCTGCCAACTCGGTACACGAAGCAACAGTATTACTTGATAATTCATTAAATGGAGTCAAAACAACGGCAGACCAGAATAAAACCGATATCGAAGGATTAGCAAGTTCAATCGGAATTGAAAAAGAGACGGAAGGAACCTATTCATATCCCGATAATATCGGTTCAAATTATTTCGAAGATGCGACATCTGTAATCCAAGCTATGACTGCCCTTGATAATGAAATTTATAATGTCAATGGTAAGGCGAGGAAGATTGCGACCGCTGCGGGTGTAATTAATGCTCAAGATGTCATAGGTTATCAAAAAGAAACTGGCGTACTTTATATCGGAGACGCAGTCTCTGTACACGATGCGACAGTAAAACTTGATTTTAAATTAAAGGAAACAACAGATACGAGTGATAAGAATTTTCGAAATATTGAGTATTTAGCTAATGTCGCTGGCGCAGTTAAAAACGTCGAAGGGGTATATATTTATCAGTCCAACGATAATACAAAATATATCGCAGGTGCACATTCGGTACATGAGGCAACAGTATTACTCGATAATGAATTGAGTAAACAAGATGATACTGATTCAGATATTGCGAAGGCAATTGGACTTACAAAGACTGGCACAAAATATGTTTATAAGGCCAACACATATTCAAACTATATCGGGTTTGTAAATTCGGTGGATGAAGCAACTATTGCGCTCGATAGTCAAATAAAAAATAATGAGAACTTAATATATGGTATTCTTAACGTATTACCTGATTATGACGAAAGGTTTAATATAATTAATAAAGTAATTTCGAAATTTCCCTCCATCGAATATGTTGACTTAGGTTTACCTAGTGGAACACTATGGTTAACCTGTAATTTAGGAGCGACTACACCGACTGATATTGGTCATTATTATATGTGGGGTTCCCTTAGTCCTAATGACAAAACCATTTGTAGTTGGAGTAATACGCCTTTTAATGACGGTCAGACATCAAAAAACGACACCGTATTCAACACCGCAACCGCAGGTACTAGAAACATAATATTATATCAGAATAGACTAAATGAGGCATTTGATGTCATATACCATCGTACACACGGAATCGCCAAGCTACCGACGGAAGAACAAATAAACGAATTAATAAGCGACACTAACACTACGAGAGATTGGGTTACAAACTATCAAGGTATAACTGTTAAAGGTTTTACCTTTACTAGCAAGAGAAATAATAATGTACTTTTTATACCGGCAGGCGGTTATAGAGACGCAGACACAATAAAGACCAAAGAATTAGGAAAAGCCATGTTCGTAATGAGTTCCAATATAAACAGTGAACATAAAATCATTACTCTTAAAGGATACAATAGTGGTCTTACTAATGGTGTATCTTATAAGCCAAAGAATGTAACCCTTGATAGTAATCAAGCGATACCTTTACGAGGTGTTATCGTATAAAAGAAGAATTTAAAAGAAAGTTATCTTTATGAATCATTAATAATATTATAGTATAAATGAAAAATCTTAGGATATTTAAAACCGAAGAAGAATATAACAAGGAGACATTCTCTGATTATCTTCCTTATGTCGTAATGAAAAAAGATGATAATAAATTAATATATCGACCGCAGACATTGTATAATTCCAATAATGATAGTGATATAGGTGATTGGGTTGACTTAGGTTTACCGAGTGGAACGCTATGGGTGAGTTATGATTTAGGAGCAAAGAAAAAAGCAGGTTACGGTAACATATACATGTGGGGACAGACTGGTAATGGATGTGGTTCTCCGTCGGATTGCAGTTGGCAAAAATCCCCTCTAAACGGTGGTTATAGTACGGCTAACGAAACGGTTATTGAAAATAACAAGAAAACATTTTGTTCGAACAACGTATTAATTGACAAGTATGATGCTGCATATCAGTTAACTAAGGACGAAGGACGTATGCCGACGATGCCAGAATTAATGGAGTTATTTAATAATACTATAAAGAATCTGACTACCATCGATACAAATTCAGTTACGCCGGGTGTAATGCAACGTATGAACGCAATTAGGTTATCCAGCAAAACCAACAATAAAAGTATTATAATGCCTGCAATCGGTTATTGGTCTGAGGGTGAAAGACATGACAATGGTAATTTTTATATGTGGACATCATTTGGTTCCGGAGGAATAGGTGCATCAATGGTATGTATGCTTTCTGACCAATTAAATGGGAGTCTTGCGCTAACATCGTCGCCAATAATATGGGGTACTTTAATTAGACCTGTAAAAGTATAATCTTATCTAATTTTTATGTTTCCCTTTTATCTTACCATTTATATATGAAATCAGGTCATTAAATACAGAAAATATGAGAAGAAACAGAATCAAACTCAGTGAGTCACAGCTTCATCGAGTAATCGAAAGGTAAAGGTTGGAATTTAAAGTAAAAGTCGACCTTATATCGTGTAAATAAACAATTATGAAATGAGTCATCACATCAATGATAGACTCATTTTATTTTTCCTCGTTATGGCAATTACAACACTATATTATTTTTATCGATAATTTATTGATTTTATACCGTATAGCCTTTATTTTTATGTAAAGGTAATATGAAGATAAACGTAATATGTTTTTTGTTGCAAGAACAATGACATTTATTTTAATAATGTCGATACTAATAATTCTAAGAGAATGTTTTAATTTTTATCGTTGTTTCTTAAAAACGGAGCAATATAACATTAGTAATAAACGATTGTGGCTATTAGGATCGTCAGTTTCATATATAATAATGATAATGATTTGTGGTATATAATATGAACTTACAAGAAGCAATGGTCGAGTTGTCGAGTTATTCTGTCGGCTGTCGAATTATGGATGGTTATTTTTTGATAAACATAACATATGATAAACAATGGAGTGTCATACCGCCTCAGAATAATCAGATTGAATTCGCACAGAAAGATAATATAACCTATTATGCGGCACCGATACAGGAAGTCTCGTTCGACGAAGTATTTGATTCGATAAAGGAAACTATCGACTATAATATAGATTTACAGAAAAAGGTTTCCTTATTTAAGGTAAAAGTTGATGAATTACAAGAAATCTTCGCCAAAGAAGATATCGAAGTTCTTAGAAATTTAACCTTCAATTTTCCTAAAAAGAAGAAAGAAAAGAGAAAATACAACAGAAAAAATAAAGACAAAGAAGAAAACAACGAAAGAGACGCTGAAGTTGTCGATAACAAGACGTACAAGACTGATAATTTAAGTAATACAGAAGATGCCACCGATACGGTAAAAAAATCCATTACGGACGATGAAGAAATCATTTTCGAAGAATACCAAGGAGATGAAGAAATAGTACCATTAAATAATAAAATTGATTATGTAGAGGAGTTAAAAAAGTAATATGGCGTATGTAGTATTTTTATCTTATATATTTTTTAGCTACGGTCTAACCATGATGTTGATATATTTCAACGGTCCTTTTGATATCGTTGAAAAATTCAGGAACTTAATGATGTCGATACATCCTAAGTTAGGTGAATTATTTACCTGTCCTTTTTGTCTATCAACATGGATTGGCGGTCTTTTTTCGTTAATTAATTATTTATGGATACCGATTACGATCACACCCTTTAATATGATTTTAAACACGACTTCAATGTGGTGGCTGATTATACCGATGGATGCCTTATTGACTTGCGGTACTATATGGTTATTGCATGTATTAGATGAATATCTCGAAAATAATTCAAAGACATATGAAGATTGATGGATGCACCTTTGTTAGACATTAAGCGAGAATTGGAACGTAATAAACAGGATTCAATTATTTCGGAAATCGAATTACAAAATGAAAAGAATTCGTTAATAGTGCGTATGCAGTCAAGTCTTGGTCAAGAACTTAAAAATTTTAATCCCAATGAAAGACACGTCTTTAAAATCAAAAAAACGTTAAGTAGTCGTCTTAAAGATTTTTTCAATAAAATAAAATATGTAATATTCGGGGAATAAGAGGATGGAACTCAGACATATATATAAGTTAAGTGATATAATCAATGAAAGTATCCTTGAAAATAAAATACCGAAAGAAATATTAAAGGATACCGTTATTAATGTAAAGGTATCTCCGACGACGTTATACGGTATCGACAAGGAATTTTATCGATTGACTCATGATAACTCAGATGAAGGATTCAAACATAGTGATACGGTCGAGGCAACAATTTCTAATGTTCATTTTAAAATAGCGACGAAGGTGGGGCAATAACCCACCTTTTATATATATACTATATGACTGTATTTCGTGTAACGAGTCCCCTATCCCATCCAGTCTTTTCTTCGATTTTATTGTACATAGAGCTAATTTGGCTATCACCGACTATTTTACCGAGAAAGACTATCTTTTTAATTTTATTTAAACGGTCATCTCGTTGTAATGTCGAATAGAGTCGTTCAGCCTCATCGGGATTTTTACAAACAACAAAATCGAAGTCCTCACTATAACTTATTATTAATTTATTGCCGATAGTATTTAATCGTATAACATCATCGACAGACTGATATTTTTCCAATATTAATTTATCTAATATAAAGGAGTAAGTTTTTCTATCTTTCATCGGATGATAGCCGTAAACGTGAAAATGCTCTTCGACGAACCATTCATCTTTTGCAATTATTTTGTATAGCTTATTGTCGACTATTTCGGCATCAACGAACTTACCGTCTTCATTTCTAAACTTAGTGACATTAATATCATCGTCGCCAATTCTCTCGACAATAATTAGTTCCCATTTAGTTTCTATTTTGTTATTTTTACGTGAAGCCCCCTCGTGTGTTCTAAATTTAACAGGAAATTTTACCTCTTGATGATTTTTTTCTAACGCCTCATTATATATACGATAAGCTTCGGTCTTCCACCATGCACAGCCAAGACGTTTTACCCTTTTATGATTTTTAACTATTAAAATCATTCTATACGCCTTATCATCACCTTTTGCTAGTCTTTCATTTTCTCTTTCCTTTTTCTTTTTTGCATAATAACGTTGATTTTGTTTATGTCTTAATCTTTTAATTCGTCTTAAACGTTTCTCAGCCTTTAATGCTTCTTCTTTTTCTTTCTTTTTTCTTTCTTTCTCCGCTTTACGCTCTTTGCGTTCTTTTTCAATTTCAAGTAATCTTTTTAATCCATACATGTTTTTAATATGTTAAAAAAACTTATCCATTAATAAATACTTGCTACTCAAAGTTGTCGATATCAATTTTAAGTAGTAATTTTGCCGTGATAGTTAAAAAAAATCTTGATTTTATAAAAAAACCAAGATAATGTTCAATTTAATACGAAAAAAACAATATTATGACAAAATTAGGAATGGTTTCAGAAGAGACTAATGAATTAATTGAGAAGATTATTCGTGAAAACAATCTTGACAATTATATTAACATTAAGGCATATGCCGTAAATAAAGGTCGTGAAGTCATTAAAATAAAAAAGGCGAACCCGATTGAAGGTGAATTAACTAAAGATGAACAGACGGTTTTCGTCATTGTATATGAAGAAGCATTTGAACGTCTCACGGACAATTATCAGGAGATTCTAATGAGAGACGTATTAAATAATATACAATATAATCCCGAAAACGGTAAAATAACGATTGGAGCACCAAGAATAACGGTTACAACATGGGGTTTGCAAAAATACGGCGAAGATTTACTTAATGCCGCCGAGTCTGCGGTGTTAGCTCTTGAACAAATCGATGAAGAAAAAAAAGAACGCAAACGTGCGGAGAGCGAAAATAAGAAAACCAAGAAGAATTAAATTGTAACAAGGTACAACTATTAACGATATTAATATTTATACATAAATTAAGTAATCATTAATGGTTAAACACATTTCACACAAAAAGAGCCTTGAACTTCTGACAAACGGTGAACCGAAAAAACCTTCGACTGATGCAATAGCTGAAGGTGAAATAGCAATTAATTATTCAGCTAATAAGGAAAGACTGTTCATTAAAAACAGTAATGCCGAAATTGTCGATTTTATGCCGTCACATTACATCGAAACTAATTATGCGCCATTAATAAAAAAAAATAAATGACAGCAGTTATATTATTAGACCTAATATTTATTATGATTTCGGTGAAATTAGCAATGCGACCTTCACCTTGATACAACCATCGAACACAGAGGTATATAATGAATATATGGGTAAATTTACCGTTACGACCGATAATGCTTCGATTTCATTTCCTTCTGACATTAAATGGCCTGGTAATCTAAAATATATTGCAGGATGTACATACGAATTCAGTATTGTTGACGGTTTAGGTATAATGGTGTGTTATTAACCGTTATAATAACAATTAAATAACAATACGAAATGGTGGCATATAGTCGACGAAGATTATTATTACGTTACGCTCTTGGTAAATTAATAAATGGTGATAATAGTGATGGAACGACGGGTATCGGTGGGATAGAAACCGTGTCAGAGAAGAATTATAATCCTTCATTACAAGTACCTGGCACTACGGTAAATTATGTGAATGAAAACGGTAGTCCGAAGGTCACTAAGGATTCAAATGGTAAAATTACTCATTTTGAATACACAAATACTGCGGAATTCTCGAAAGACTCTACTTCGATGAATACGGGCATATTACCATTCGACGGATCCGATTTTACTTTACATTTAAAAGCTATTTTTCCGGGAAATAGGCAAGACAATAACTTTAGTACCATTCAAGGTAATTTTCCAACAATATTATCAGCGATGTGTGAACCGAGCAAAGGTAATTATAAAGGATTTCTTGTTCGTTATGAAGGATTGTGGGTTTTGAAATTTGTCAGGGATTCAAGTAAGACTAACCTTACGACAAAAAATGATACTTTTGAACTCGATATAATATATCAATCAAAACATTTTAAAATTATTAACGATGGAAAAGTCCAGACCGAATATGACGAGGATTTTATGAATTCCGAATTAACTGTCTACTTGGGGTCTGATGGTATATCGACGAATCGAAGAGCAAAATGTACGATATTAGAATTCTCGATGACGAAATTATAAATTTTATGAAAATATTCACAGAAAGAGGTTATACAATATATAATGATGATTGTATCAAAGTGATGCACCAACTAATAACTCAAGGAGTCAAAGTTGATGCCGTTATTTGTGACCCTCCTTATGGAAAAACAGTATTACATTGGGATAACGTTATACCTTTTGACGAAATGTGGAAATGTCTTAAGAAATTAGTTAAGCCCAAAGGCAATATAATTCTGTTCGGTACTGGGATGTTCGCTTACAAACTAGCACTGTCGAACGAGAAATTATTTCGCTATGAAATGGTATGGAAGAAATCAAAATGCGGTTCCCCTTTAACGGCAAAATATATGCCATTAAAAAAGCACGAGAACATTTTAGTGTTCGGTGAGTCAGCATCATATTACGAACCGCAAATGCGAGAAGGTAAACCATATAAAAGAAGATTCACTCTAAGCAAGAAGAATAATCTTGGATATGGAATACAAGGGGTCGTAACTGACAATAAAGGAACTCGTCATCCGACAACGATACTGGATTATCCGCAGAAATGGAGAAGACAAGACCAACTACATCCGACACAGAAACCCGTTGAATTAATGGAATTCTTAGTTAAGTCTTATTGCCCTGAAGATGGCATTATTCTTGACTTTTGTATGGGAAGCGGTAGTACCGGTGTCGCTTGCATTAAGAACAATCGTAAGTTTATTGGCGTCGAGATTAACAAAGAATATTTTGATATAGCTGAGAAAAGATTAGAAAAGACATATGCAGAAAACTGATTTTGATAAATTTGCCTTAAGTAACGGTATTAATTCATTTACACTTGGTCAGTACAAGAATACCATCGAGAATAATGGTGGATATATTAATCCGACTGTAATAGAAGAAAGGACATTAAACTGTACGTCGATGGACGTATTTTCAAGACTTATGATGGATAGGGTATTATTTCTTGGAACTGAGATAGATTCTACAGTATCGAATATATTGTCGGCACAGTTGCTATGGCTTGAAAATCAAGGTGATAGTGATATTACGATGCAGATTTCGAGTCCTGGCGGTAGTATCTATGACGGTTATAAAATTCTCGATACTATGAAATTTATTGAATGTGACATTTCGACAATTTGTATGGGAATGGTGGCATCTATGGCGACAATAATTGCCAGTAGCGGTACAAAAGGCAAACGTTTTATCCTTCCTCATTCGAGATTTCTTATTCATCAGCCGATGTCAGGTATCAGTCCTGGTACCCAGAGTTCTGACATACAGATACATGCTCGTGAAATCGAAACTTTAAAGACGGAGTTAACACAGATATTGGTAGATAACACATATGGTAAAGTTACATATGAAGAAATGGAGAAGATGTGTGATCGTGACACGATTTTGACGGCATCCCAGACACTTGAAAAAGGCTTTGTTGACAAAATAATCGACAAACGTAAATAATATGGAAAATATAAGGAAAAAAACTGAAGAATTATTTAATTCTTTAAAGAGAGGAGAATCATTTTCGAAAGAGATGCAAGAGGAAGTTCGACGTACCCTTGAAGATTTGAAAAAACAATACATTGAATACCATCAGAAAAATAAAAGGCCTACGAATTCGTAGGTCTTTTTTCATTATTACCTCATTGCTCTCCGAATAATTCTTTTACCAACCGAACCACTTGTTGATGAAACCGACGTATTTGGCATCTTCACTATCTTTTTCGGTTGGCTTTGTAATTTTTTTTTACTGCAATTACATCCCATGTTATTTAACTATTAAATTTTTTATTGTTTTTTCATCCGATAATTGGATACTTTATCAAAGGTTGCAAGGAACACGTTCTTACTCATGTCTTTTTTGAAATCATCAATAAGGGATACAACGCCTGATAATTTTTCTTTTTTCACACAGGTTTCACGAATCATTTCTGCAATATCAACAACACTTTGGCATAGTTTACCTAGATCATTAGTAACCGGAATGTCATGTTTAATTGACATATCATTAAATTTCGGCTTGCCGTAGAAACCAAAAGTACTTTCAGCAAGTTCATCTGTAAAATCGATGATATTATCCCTAATTTTGTCGGCTAATTCGTGTTCATGATTGCTATCAGTCGAGTAATGTATCATTTTACAATTATCTGCGTACAGATATAGACGGAAGATACTGTCACATAAGACTTTGAAATCCATATACAAACGATTAATATTCTATAATAAATAGTCTAAAAATACATTGTTTAGCTTAAATTGTAGTATATTTGTAGCAAAATATAATTTTTTGCATTATGAAAATTGGTTCACACAACTCGTTAACTTATAAACCGACCGTATGGTATCAGAGACTATTACATTTCACAGCAAAATGTCAAACAGTCGATTATAAGAAACAATACGAGGAATACGGTGTCAGATTATTCGACTTAAGAATATGGTTTAATGACGATTTTAAAATCGAAGTTCGTCATGGCATCATTAAGTTTAAAATGGATAATAATGAAATTAAAGATTTCTTAAAATATCTCAACAATAAAGGAGATTGCTATCTTAGGGTAATTTTCGAAGAAACAAATATAAACAAAATACAGACTGATATCGAATATAAAGAACATCTATTTAAAGAATGGTGTAATGAAGTCGAGACTACGTACAAGGATATAAAATTCTTCGGCGGTAATCGAAAATACGATTGGTATAGATTATTTACCTTCGGTAATAAAGACGAGGAATTAATTGATCTATATTCATCGACAACATCATTATTTAATTCGGATAATAAATTTTTGCGAATTATAGATGATTTATGTCCGTGGTTATATGCAAGGTTACATAACGAGAAAAACTTTCAGAAATATAAAAACGAAGATAAAAAATGGCTATTTATCGACTTTGTTAACATAAAGTGACAAGAATGAGTCAATTACCCACAAGCTGAAGACTTGTGGGCTTGCCACGAAGTCAATGGACTACGGACGATTGAGTGATTGACGACACCCTGCCGCTTAGGGGCAGCTCGCTGCTCGAAAACGGGTGTTTGCCTCGTTTGGCGATATTAACCGCCGCATTCCAATCAGCATCGAACACGATACCGTCCGAACAGTAATAACGACAACCCTGACGTTTACCGTCACGTTTGCCCGTCCTACTGTCAGTCTGACTTGTATATGCGGGAGAAACTGATTCCACTCGTCTGCCGACAAGCGTTGCCTTCATGGTTAAGCGTTCTTTGAATTCATAAAACGGAACTTGTGACATCACATTGTTATGTCTTGTCCTCTTGAAACCGTCAGAAGTCCTTGAGGTGCGATCCTTTATCTTCGTCAGGTCTTCCAAGACGAGGACGCTCGCCTTCGTACTGCCGAGCAGTGCGTCGGTCGCCCTCTCGACCATATCCTTCGACAGGTTGCGTTCCTTTCTCCTTACCTTGTGGAGGTGGCGTTTCGCTGAACGTGTGCCTTTGGATTGGAGACAACGCTTGAGATAACGCAGTTTCCTCCTCCGTTTGAGGTATGCCTTGTCGATGAAGGATTTCCCCTCGGAAGTAACGAATAACCGTTTCATTCCAAGGTCTACACCAATGGAATTGTCGTCGTTGCAGGGTAACGATGGGATTTCGAACGGCGTGGCGAGGAACAGTCTTCCGTCCCTAGCGAAAATCGTCGGGTCGGCGGTCGTGCAGTTGTCGAACAGTTCACGTACCTTGTCATAGAGTCTGAATGTGCATTTCTCACGGTGTCCACGTTTGCCGTTGGAAAGCGAGATTCCTTCTTTTGTGAGGTTGCTGTACAGTCGTTTGTCCAACTGCAAGGATAGTGATTTTTTCAACGGCACGGAGTCGCGCTTATTCGCCTTGATTGCCCGTAACATTGCGAGTACGTTTTTCTGTACTCTTATTATCCCTTGCGAAGGGATGATAGGGAATTGTTTACGTAACGTGTCGTAGCACGTTTGGTGTACGGGTACGAGTTGCAGACGTATGTCATTCGACGTGACGAGTTGTGCGCACGTGTTGAATGCGTCCCTTGTCTGAGCCAAGAGGCTCATCCAATGGCTGCGTGTCGTGTCGCTCATTATCAGCTCGATGTTATACGTCTTATATGTCATAATTCCGTCGTATTGTTAATTCATTAGGTGAATTACCTATATATAAATAGTAGATAATATTAAAAAGTAACAAATTTAAGTGAATAATTATAATAAAAATGGAGGGTATGATTCCTCCACGAGGCTGAAGACCTCGTGGTTTCCTCACACAAAAAATTATGAAATTTTAATTTAATATCACGAAATAGGTAGAATCTTGTTAAATTATTTAATTGGTTAAATAACATTAATTGTAAATGGGCTTTATCATATGATGGCAAAAGTGGTAATGAGGATAATACTTTTGAAGTACCAAAACATTTATATGATGAACATTATTATCTTTCAAGTGGAAACAGTTCTTTTAAAAGACTAAAAGAAACAGATAAAAATGCAATAGTTTATGAGAGCCTATATATAAAAAACTAAAATCAGATTTTTATGGATAATTTAATACCTAATAGTGGAGCTTTTTTTACAGAAAACAATTATGAAAACGAAATATCTAATTATGTTAGTCAACAGTTCTTCAGATGTGTGAGACCATTTCTTAGCTGGATGAAAAAAGGTGAAACATATTGGTTTGAATATCACAATGATGGAGAATATGAGGTAAGGAGTGATAATAATCTTGGCCAAAAGTTTGAAATGACAACGCATCAACTTCTTGGTAATTTTTATCCTGTTGAATGTGAAACAGATATATGTGCTGCAATGGATTATGCATATTGGCTCGGTGAACTTGGCTTCCATCACAGCTATATTGAAGAAATTTCCATTGAAATTATGAAACACAAACAATAACAAAAAAAAAAAGAAAAATTATGAAAATCGTCTTTGATACTGAAAAGAATACAGTAAAAGTTGGAAGTAAAACTTTTGGTGTTGATATGCCCATTGAAAAACAAAATAATATATTATCATCTTTTAATGATTTTATAAAAAAGAACACTTCTTTGAATGATTTTAATCGTTATGAGGAAGATTCAATGTGGATGTCATATCGTTATTGTATAGGAAGGCATACAATAGCGTCACATATGAGAGCAGGTGATATTGGAACACATTGTTATGGACGAATGAGTGAAGAACGTTCTATTTTTACGGCATATGATATTAATAGAGAAATTGAAGAGAAGTTGCAGTTTGGAAATGGACCAGAATGGTATTTTCCTGTTACATCAATGAATAGGATTTATACAAGTGCAATAGACATATTCTGTCAGTTTATTGAAGATTATGATATTAAATCAAAAGAAGACTATCTTAAATACTATAAAATTGACGTTATTCTTACAGATAATGAACGTGGCTATAAAATTGAAACAACAACTTGGAAAGAAAAGATTTCATCAATGATTTCAACATTTCATGAAATATACGGAGATGATATAGAGGAATATAGTGTTGAAAGTATTATAGAATGGATAAAAGAGAAGAAGAAACAAAATATTGATGATGTAGATTCTCGAATCAGATGGATTATTCGCACTTACCCAAATCCTGATTATTTTTATTTTCATGATGTTGATGATTTATTTGTATGGAACGATTTAGTACATTTGTTTGATTTGGAACATCATCATAAATCGGTATTGGCAAACGGTGAAGAGGTTGAATGGTATTGGACATATACAAATGATAGCGAACAAAGAGAAGACGGGTGTTGGTATCGTAAGGAAGTAGGTTATAAGAAAATCAGAGTACCTGTTAATGCAAAAATCGGAAGTGTAACAACATGGATACCTGACGAATCAATAATAAAGGATTTATATTAAAACGCTATTTTAACAATTATTAACAAAAATATTTGGTTATTTAAAAAATAAGTATTATATTTACAGACGAATAAGAAATTCTTTTAATAATAAAAATTTTGAAAAAAAAATAACAGTAAATGAAAATAAATCTTGATAAATATTATACATCTGTTAAACTTGCTAATTACTGTTATGATAAAGTGATTGAATTAATTGGTGAAGAAAACATAAGCGACATTGTTGAACCTTCTGTCGGAAACGGTGCTTTTTTCAACCATCCAATTACCAAAATGAAACCCATTGTTGGCATTGATATAGAACCAGAGATATATGATGAAAAAGTGATCACATATGATTGGCTTGAATATCCGATTGAGTATAAGTCCGGAAGACTTATAATCGGCAATCCGCCATACGGAAGTAGGATGAATTTAGCACAAAAATTTTTCAAGAAATCAGTCAGTGTCTGTGACTATATTGCCTTTATACTTCCAATAAGCCAATTGAACAATACATAATCATTGTATGAGTTTGACCTAATACATAGTGAAGACCTTGGAGTTCTTAAATACAGTGATGTATCATTACATTGTTGTTTCAATGTATACAGAAGACCGTCATCTGGAAAGTTGAACAAAAGACAAAATAACAAGTTGCCTTTCATTAAGATTAAAAGGAATGATAGTAAGGGATATGAAGATTTTGCATATGATTTAAGGATGTGTGCTTGGGGAGATGGAACATGTGGTAAGATATTGACCGAAACAGAACATTATTCGGCGGAATACAAGATAAAGGTTGATGATAATCATCCGTTACACAACGAAATCGTACAATACCTCAATAATTTCAATTGGAGAGATTATTTGAAGTGTATTGCAATGAGGAAGATACTGCAATTTCACATTATTAATATACTAAAGGATAGGTTTAATTTTTAAATTTTACAAATAATGGAAAAGACATTTGATGGAAACAACGTAGAAATCAAGGTTGGTGATAAAGTGATTTGGTATGACCCTGCAATTGATGCAAGGGATTTAAGCAGGGTTTGGACCATTGATAAAATTACGGATGAAATTGTCTATATATCAGATGATTTTAGTGAATCAGAGGTATTTGCAAATGAATTATTAAAGAAACATTAGAATTTTGACAATTTTTAACAAAATAAATTTGGTATCTTCAAAATTTTGACGTACCTTTGCAAACGAAAACAAATCAGTAGTGGTTTCAGACTTACTTCGAAAATGATAAGAATAGGTTAGGTTAGTTAGATTACAGTCTGAATGTTTTTCTCTGATTTTTAATTTCAAACGAGAGTTAGTAAACTTCTTTTAATAATAACAATTAAATAGTGTGAGTTATGGCAAAGTTCAATGAAAAGAAAACAGTGAAGCAACCTGAGAGTGTTAATTTTATGGGTGAGGACGCTTTTCTTTTGAAACCAAAAGAAGAGTTTGTAAGTTCTATAATGACAACCTTTTTGTCAAAGGAAGGTAGTTATTATGAATCTTCAAAGGAAGAGGTAAATCGTATTCTTTCTCTGTTAGAGAAGATAGACCCATTGTTTGCTTGCAAGGCTGCAATTTATGCAAGAGAAAACGGAAACATGAGGTCAATAAGCCATCTTCTTGGTGCTGCGTTGGCAAAGTATATCTCTGGACAAGAGTATGCAAAGAGGTTTTATAATAGACTTATTGTGAGACCGGATGACATGAGTGAAATCGTGTCAGCATATGCTAATCTTAATGGTATGGGTCTTAATGACCTTAAGAAGATTCCAAATTCAATCAAGAAAGGCTTCAAGGAGGCATTGGAACGTCTCGAAGCTTATCAGATTGATAAGTATAAGATGCAGAACCGTGAGGTTTCACTTATTGACCTTGTGCGTCTTTTCCACCCAAAGGGTAATCAGAAGAATGCAGAGGCATACAAGCGTCTGGTAAACGGTGAAAGTCTTGCAGGCCTTTATAAGAGCAAGGTTCTTGAAAAGGAAATGACCAAGGCAGGTCAGACAACAAAGGATGCTACACAGGAAGAAAAGATGGAGGCAAAGCGTGAGGCAATTACAGCCGTTCTTGACAATGTTAAGGGTATGCCTGTTATGAATCTGCTTCGCAACCTCAGAAACATTCTCTTATATGCTCCTGATAAGGTGAATGAAGTTTGTGAACAGTTGACTATTAAGGATAAGATTATGAATAGCCGTCTTCTTCCTTTCAGATTTGCGACTGCATATTCTGAAATCGAAAAGTTGAGTTATTATTACACTGAGATTTCATCAACTAAGTCATCAATTCAATTTGAAGATGAAAAGTCATCAAGTCTATGTTCTGAAAATGAATTTAGACGAAATAAGGAGATGGTTCTCAATGCTATTGAGAAGGCACTTGAGATTTCTTGTTTGAATATACCTAAGTTGGAAGGTAATGTCGCAATATTGGTCGATGACAGCGGTTCAATGCGTGGTGATGCCGGTTTCGGCAGCTCGAGAGTATCAGCGTTTTCGAAGACCAAAACCTCGATGGTCGCTCATCTGTTCGCTTCAATGGTAATGTCTCGTCAAGAGAACGTATATGTAGGACTTTTCGGCGATACATTATTGAATGTTCCAGTAAAGAGAGACATGCGTCTTCTCGACTACACAAGATGGCATTATAATGAAGGCGAAAAATGTGGAGGTGGAACTGAGCAAGGTATCTATGACTTTATGACACAAGTCGTAAAAGAAAAGAAAAAAATCGATAACATCATAGTATTTTCGGACTGTCAAATCGGAAATAAAAATACAAAGGGATACGGTAATAATGACAAATATTTTACGGCGTGGTACGGTATGGATACTTCAGCCAGAAGTAAACATTTTCACGAGGTATTCAAAGAATTTCGTAAGATAAACCCTAATTCAAATTTCATTGTTGTCAATCTCCGTCAGAACGGTAGTACCAGTGTATTCGATCGTAGTCAGCGTATATTGAATATCGCAGGATGGTCTGATAAGATTTTCGACGTGATTACATCACAATGTAAAGGTTGGGATGCAGTACTCAAAGAAATTGAAACGATTGAGATTTAATTGAAATAATAATATAGAAACAGTCCAATGGATGAGTCGATAATGACAAATTCACTGGACTATTTCTTCTTTAGAAACATACATAGTAATTTTATGCACAATGAACAAATATATACACCGTCTAAAGTCGTCAATTTTATACTGGATAATGTAGGCTTTAATAATAGGAACGGTATTGATAGAAAACATATTATTGATAACAGTTGTGGCAATGGAAATTTCCTTGTTGAAATCGTAAAAAGGATATTCCGATTTATATCTAATGCTGATAAGGAATATTTAGAGACATATGTTCATGGAATAGAAATCGATGAATGTGCATATAACGAAACAATTAATCGTTTGAATAAAATAGCGACAGAACATAATATAATGGACGTTATATGGGATATTAGAAATACCAACGCATTAACGACAACTGATTTCGACAATTGCATGGATTATGTTGTAGGTAATCCACCATATTGTAATGTACATCATATGTCAAGAGCAAATTATGATTTGCTGAAGACGAAATTTTTCTTCTGTAGTGATGGTATGACGGATTTATATATAGGCTTCTTCGAAAAGGGCATACAGATGCTTAAAAGAGACGGAATATTGGGTTATATAACGCCTAATTCTTGGTTAACCAGCAAGGCGGGTTACCGGTTACGTGACCATTTGTATGAGCATAATAGTTTGCAGAAACTTTATAATTTTGATACTGATAAATTGTTTAATGATGTCACTACATTTACATGTATAACGATAATAGACAATAATCGTTCGTTCGATGATGACAATATTGTGGTCTATCATGGTAATTTTAATGACCTAACGAATAATAAACAGTACGGCACTGTCGTAAATAAGCATGATATATATGTAAGTGAAAAAATACTGACTAATTTGAAAGATGAAATAATACGTAATATCATAGACTACGAGATAAAGGATTATGAAAAGAGATTCATCGTGAAAAATGGTCTTGCAACTTTAAAAGATAAATTATTTATACTTGATCCCGATGATAAAGATGCTAATGTGGATATTTACGTTGATTTGTATTGTAACGAAATTATTGATTGTGTAAAGGCATCCAAAGGCGAATTTAAATACATTATTTATCCATATGATGATAGTGGAAAACCTGTATCATATGATAATTTATGCCTATCTGTTCGGAGTCTATTAGAACGTCGTGCCGAACGATTGGAGATAGACACAACCCAAGAAAATTGGTATCTGTATAGGAGAACGCAAGCAATTAAAGATGTAAATAAATATAGAGTTTCTTGCAACAATCTCATACGAGAACAAAAGGATGTAATACTTAGAGAACTGCCATCAGAAACGGCAGTATATAGCGGTTATTATGTGTTAAGAAAAAATATGACACAAAGTAGGGAAGCAATGTTACAATTATTTCATCAAGTCGAGGATGCATTAAAGACGCCTTTATTTATTGATTACGTGAAATCAATCGGGAAATCAAAAAATGGAGGTTATTATACTTTTTCTTCAAAAGAATTAGAAAATTTTTTAAATTTTTACTATCAAGTATAGTGCTTTCGAAAATTATCTGATATTTATACATATGATGGAGAAAATGAATAAGGTTAATAACAGCAAGAACTTTGAATGGACATCTTTATCTAAAAAAGATGGACAATCATATTTTCAGGCGCATAACTATCAAAGTTCAATAAATTATGGTATCATAGACGGAAAGAAAACAACTATATAAACTTAATCGGACACATTCGTTTTTAAAACTCTACATATTTCCAGACTGTGATGATACTGAATAAGTAAAATCGCAGTTTTTTTTTTAGATATATTTCTCTATATAAGATGGAAAAATTAAAAATAATTGTCGCAGTTGCGAATAACAATGCTATCGGTAATAAGGGCAAGTTATTGTATACACTTAAAGACGACATGAAGTATTTTAAGGCAAAGACAAACAACAACGTCGTCATAATGGGAAGAAAAACATTTGAAAGTATCGGCAAACCTCTTTCGAATCGAGTTAATATTGTTTTATCAAGCAATAAGATAGAAGAACCTGATGTGATATGGGAGAAATCACTTGAAAGTGCTGTGAGTTTCGCAACTAAAAATTATCGGGATAAAAAGATATTTGTAATTGGAGGTGGCAAATTATACAAAGAGGCTTTGGATAAAAATTATGTTGACGAAATCTTTTTGACAAAGATATACGCCACGCCTAAAGAAGCTGATGTCTTTTTCCCAAGTCTGGATTTAGAAAAAAAATGGGAGGTAATTAAATGTTACGAAAAAAAAGAAGATGAGTACAATTACAGTATTTCAGAAATACGGATAAAAAGTTAATAAACGTGAAATAATTTGTTTTTACAAGAAAAAATTATTATTTGGCAGACGATTTTGTCGAATATATCAAGGCTGTTGGTAAATATAAAAATGGTGGTTATTATACGTTTTCTTCAAAAGAACTTGAAATGTGGTTTAATTATTGTACGGAAAAATGCTTCTTTGATGAAAGTTAACTATTTATAAAATATAATAAATACTATTTATTTTAGTTATGAAGAGAACAATTAAATTGACCGAAAGCGAACTCAGAAACATGATTTCCGAATCGGTAAAACGAGTATTAAAAGAAGATTTTGAACAAGACTATAATACAGCCAGACAAAATTATCAAAGGCCGCTTTGGGGCTTTGAAATGAAAAATTCAGAAGGTGAATGGCAATATGGTGATATAACATATGACCCAAATACAAATACAATGTCTTGTATGGGAGTTACAATTGATGTTGATCCAAGCCTTAGTGTTGACCAAAACCTTGAAGGTTTGTATGAAGAGTTAATGAATAATGGCTTTTCTGATGGTGATGAGTAAAAATTTTCGTAAAATTTGAAACTTTTTGAAAATTGCTATATATGTATAATACGATAATTGATTTCAACAAATAATATTAAAGAATGTTTAGTTTTGATAATACATATGGTTTTATTAGTAGAGGAACAGAACAGTTAGTTCCCCAATATTTACCATGTACATTGCAATCAGAACTAAAACATTTTTGGTATAATAATGAAAACAGTGGAGGAATAAAAAAGGTATATAAGAGAAATAAAACAAAACTTAGGATGATAGCATAGACAATCCGTTTTAAACTCAATATATATTTCCCTGAAAGCCTTGAAAGAAACTCCCATAAAAAGTTGAAATCAAGGTTTTCTTTTTGTATAAAAACGTAAAGAAACGTTAAAAAACAAATGAGAAATGAAAAAAGTTGATGAAAAATTTGGTGATTTCAAAAAAAGGTCGTACCTTTGCAAAGCAAACAAAAAGATAGTAAAAGCGTTCTTTGTATAGGTTAATAACCGAAAGGGATATAGGCATAATTCAGTCGGTAGAATACTTGGTCATGTATCAAGTCGTCACAGGTTCGAGTCCTGTCACCTATACAATTAACAATTCCATCGAAAAAAAATCGTTAAACAAATTTTAACAAAAAAAGTTTGGTGGAATAAAAAAAATGTAGTACCTTTGCATTGTCAATGATTAAGGAACAATTCCTAATAACATATTGACAAGGTAAAATATTACAAAACGTTCTTTGACATATTGGAAACAAACACTATATAAGTAAAGCAGACATTAATATAGGAGAGGATGGGTGAAAAACCACAGTTAGTATTCGACATGTTCGATGAAACCTTAGTTCAGTAAATATATGAAAGAATCCATCTAAACGGACAATTTCATAACAGAATTCCTTAATTAATTTCTGTCATCGAAAAAAAAATAAATGTGTCCGTGGCTGAGTGGTCTAAAGCAGTAGACTGTTAATCTACCGTAGGTAAAACCTACCGTAAGTTCGAATCTTACCGGGCACGCATATTAATAGGTAGTGGTGAAAGAGTTACTTCGTAGCTCAAATGGTTAGAGTATTTAATTAGTAATTAAAATGTCGTTGGTTCGAATCCAACCGAGATTCATTGATTCCGATAGGAAGTCAGTAAATTATGACTCTTTCAGTTTTTCTCCTGTTATTATAAACCAAAGGTAATAGTGATAACATAGCTACTTCGTTATGAGTTCGATTCTCAAATTAAGTTTAAATATTTAAGTCATGGTTACAACGTTCTATGTTAAGTTTTCTTTGCCTTTAAATGGTCGTATAGTTCAAAATAGGTAGAGTTTTTATAATGGTAATTGTAATGAATATTTATGGGAAGTAATATAAGAGTAATATACGGCAAGCATATAGTTATTATTTTTGTATCATGAGTACATTAAGAATAAAAAGATTATCGTATACTCGTAGAATACTTGCAAGTCGGCAAGAGATTTAAGGTTCGAATCCTTTTACGACCGCATTAATGAAAATAGTCTCCAATAGTGTAATGGTGACAATTTCGATTTTTATAAAAAAAAGTCAAGAAGACCCAAATGTCTTTAGCCTTTGGGTAGTTCAACTTAGCGGAATATGGTGTAATGGTAGCACCTATCACTTTGGATGATACAGTATAGGTTCGAATCCTGTTGTTCCGACCAACGTTATATCGGCAGTAGCTGTCGATTACATGCGGATTTAGTGTAATGGTAGCACATCGCCTTTCCAAGGCGAGGGAGTTGTTCGATTCAGCAATCCTGCTCAAAAATTAAGGCCCGTTCGTATAGCGGTGAGTACGTCAGATTTTCATTCTGAAAACAGGGTTTCGACTACCCTACGGGCTACAACGTTGTTGTATATACAGATAACTCAAATGGTAGAGTAAATGGTCTCCAAAACCATTTGTTGGAGGTTCGAATCCTTCTCTGTATGCAAGTAAGAAATATATGCCATGTGTGATAGATGGTTAGACCCCGAGGACAGGAAACATTAGTAGGGGACGCTTAATTGGTAAACCTCACCTATCAAATGCGCATCATATGGTATATTTTGGTTCAATGGTGGAATTGGTAGACACGATTGTCTCAAAAGCAATTGTCGAAAGACGTATAGGTTCGAGTCCTATTTGAATCACGTGAATTGGCGATTTGGGTGAGTGGTTTAGCCGTCGGTCCGCAAAACCGTACACATTGGTTCGATTCCAATAATCGCCTCTGGATATTAAAACTGCGGGATTAGTATAATGGTTATTATGTCTGCCTTCCAAGCAGAATATGAGGGTTCGATTCCCTTATTCCGCTCAACATTTGTTAATAGTAGTTGTTTATGGGTTACTTCGAATGTATTACTTTGTTCAGATTTTTTCATAAGTCTCATAAAATTATTTCTCTATTGACAAAATGCTTCTTTAGTTCAATTGGTAGAACAATGCCTTCGTAAGGCATCGGTCGTTGGTTCGAATCCGACAGGAAGCTCTATTTTACTTATATGGCAATATGGTGGAATTGGTAGACACGAGGGACTTAAAATAAAAATTGAGTACCCCGAAACGAAAGTACGGAAGTAGAATCTCCCTAATTAAACAATTTAAAAGATTTACAGGTCACACAGCGTTACTCATAGTAATATGAGGCATACGGCACGGATAATTGTGTAAATAATTGCTTGAGTTGAAAAGATAGCAACCAATTTTCCTATTAATGTAGTTTTCGTGAGATTAGACACCAATAGGTTTAGGAAATAGAAGAACACGGTCTTTTAAATTACAACGGAAGCCTCGCTTATGGTGACATAGGCTTTGGTGAATGCGAACTAAATTGAATCGATATAATACGTGCCGTAAGATAATGGTGGGAGTGGCTTCTCATTAAGCACAGGAGGAAGGTTCATAAACGGCGTAGAGGCCATACAGGAGACACCTAAGTTAGAAATAGAGATTGGCGACTACCTTTTACGGTTTGAGTCGATACCTCTCATTAAATAAGTCGGTAAAAATTTCTCTAACTTGCAAGATTTCTATTATGGTGGTGAAATGGTGGAGGTAATACTCTGCTACGATTACACAGGGGTCGAAGATATAAGGTTCATCCCTTACACTTCTCAGAGATGATGGAGGATAGTTTAATGAAAACAGCGACCCCTACTTTATCGTAGTCCGTACTACAAATACTTAAATAATCATCTTGACAGCCCACTAAGGATAAGAAGTATTAGAAGATTTATCACTCGGCTTCTTTGAGATACTAATATCGTGGACCATCTGGAATTAACCAGCTACGGAGAGTGATTTAAGTATGCTTGTGTAAAAGCAAGTGTGGTAGGAAAATTTCCTGGTCAGTAATGACCGTGAGGGTTCGATTCCCTTATTCCGCTCAAAATTTAACTGTAGCGGTTTGTGAGTTACTTCGAATGATTAAAAATTTTTACTGTGGAATAGAAAAGAAAGTCCAAATTTCTTGAATAAAACTCACGATATTAATTCTCAGTTATTTTTGCCTCCTTAGCTCAATTGGCAGAGCACATGTTTTGTAAACATGAGGTTGTTGGATCGTTGCCAACAGGAGGCTCAGATGTTTAATGGCAATATGGTGGAATTGGTAGACACAGGAGACTTAAAATCTCCTGGTCAGTAATGACCGTGCGGGTTCGAGTCCCGCTATTGCTACAATTATTGCGGTTAACGACCGAACGTAACTTCCACACAAGCCTCTTGCATTAATAAAAGATGTAAAGCTCAACAGGTGTGCTGAATCCGAAAGAAATCCGACGAAAAATTACGTAATAAGTAATCGGAGAGTAAATAGAGGAGTGAGTTTAATGTTGCAAAACTTAGATTTATCGTATAATGTCAGCATTTTTCG
This sequence comes from Prevotella sp. CAG:1092, assembly GCA_000436915.1. GTDB lineage: Bacteria > Bacteroidota > Bacteroidia > Bacteroidales > Bacteroidaceae > Prevotella. Next base: position 93,603 of record HF994194.1, read on the forward strand.
ATAACTTTATTGGAGAATCTTAAAAGTTATCAATTTTTTAGACAAACTGTAAGATTCGAATAGCAAAAAGCTGTTGTGATAATTTATACGGTCTAAACTTATATGCAATCTAAGTAACGTTATTTAATTCGTTTGTCTTCGTAACTCAGTTGGTAGAGTATCGCACTTTTAATGCGAGGGTCACGGGTTCGAGTCCCGTCGGAGACACCAGTAATAAATATTAAAGTAAATCAATTATGAGAAGTCGGGCTTGGCGTAGAAAAAAGACGGAATCAAAATGGAATTCTCGTTGTAAGAAATTTATGTTTGATAGTGTCATTGAAGACGGCAAAAGAGTTTCCTCTTATGAGGATAGTAATGGTGATAAAAAGACTGTCATAATTAAGAATTTTAGAAAACCTTCGACTTGGAAAGAGATGAAAGAGAAGGATCCGTGGGCTAAATATTTAAAGAATAGTTCAACGTCTCGTTCTTGGGTATCTGATCAAATGGAGCATAAATATTCAAATAAGTTATTACGTATTGAAAGTAAAAGGATTATTAATGATGGTATACAAGAATGGTTTGATAATCTTGACGAAAGTCTCGAATGCTGGTATAATGAAGAGTTGAATGAATGGCAACCTTTGTATCAAGCAGTATAGTATAAATACCATACGGTGTCATTAGCTCAGTCGGCAGAGCAACGGATTGTGGCCCCGTGGGTCATTGGTTCGAATCCAATATGACACCCAAAGTAACGACAAGACCCGATGTTTAATGTTGTCATCGTAAAGCAAAACATTCAGTCAATTCACTAACTGTTAAAGTGAATGCGTAGAGTCATGAACTACGACTTGGTTATCTTTTACGACGGTGGGGAAGCAGACGACATGACAGTTTTGGAAACATAATAAGGAAAACTGTGAGGCAACTGTAAGGATATTAATGTCGGATATCCGTTTTTTACGGAAGACTAACTCTGATGGTGATGAGGGCAAACTGCTAATTTGTTTCGTCCGTTAAATACGGATGTGGTTCGATTCCACAGTCTTCCGCATAGCATTCGAGTACACCACTGTGGGCAAATTGGTAAAGTCGGTACACTTAGGATGTACGTCATTTTGTGAGTTCGAGTCTCATCAGTGGTACGATTAAATGCACCCATAGCTCAATGGATAGTAGCAATGGTCTTCTAAACCATTTATATGGGTTCGATTCCCATTGGGTGTACGATATGATATTTTTGATTTATATCAAAAAAATCTGTTATGACGATGTGTACGCACACAGTTATGACACGTTATATATATTTATAGTTAATGACAAGAAAACCCAAAGGTCTTTAGCTTACGGGTTGTTCAAATATATGTACAGTATAATATGGCTGTGAAATAAATAGATATATTAACGATAAAATGGTAAAGAAAATTATGAAAAAGATGTTTACATTAATCAAACGTTTGATTAAATGGTATATGAAGCAATTGGGAGACTATAATAGCTATGTGTGGTGTCCGAGTGGAATGATACCTTATAATTATTCAATTAAAGACAAGAATAATTAATAATCACGTTAAACTGTAATTACAGTATTCTGATGCAATAGGATAATGTTCCTAGGTGGTAATTGGTAGTCCAATTCCACTTTTTATTAGAAAAAGAAAAATAATTTTTTTACAAAAGGCTTCTATTTATTATCATGTAGTATATTTGCAGCGTGAATGGTACATCAATATGCGGATTTAGTGTAATGGTAGCACGTTTACGAGTCCATCGGAAAAGAGCTGTTCGATTCAGCAATCCTGCTCAAAATATTACCGTAGTGGTAAAAGAGTTACTTCGTTTTGTTAGCTAAGAGGTTAAAGCGTTTATTATTCTAAATAAAAGAACGTCGGTTCGATTCCGACATAAAACCATTTAAATACTCTTTTTGTTTTTCCTCGGTAATTTAAAAAATAAGTAATGGCGGTATTTCGGTTACTTCGTAGAAAATGGTTTGTGTTAATTTAGACCGAAATAAGATTTCCTTACTTTTTAAAAATGGGCGGTAGTTTAGTGGCTATAACGCAGGACTCATAATCCTGAGGTCAGAGGTTCGAGTCCTCTCCGCCCGACTTTTTGTTTCCAATATTAAAAGAACAATATTTTGATAATCGATTGGTATTGTACGAGATGTATACCAATCATTTTTGTTTATGTAAATAATTTATTTTATCCTAACAATAAATGAATAACTATGAAGATTTAATAATACAAATAGAAATCCGACAATTTAAAAATATGTCATTCAGTTTATACAATTATATTTCGGATGAAAGTGGCTATTTTTATAAGCTAAAGAAAAAAGATATCGACTGTAGTATCGATGATATGCAGAGTTTACTATTAGAAGTCACCGAGGATGAAAAGAAATTGATAAAAATGGGTGTTAGGACAAGATTCGATGATTTAAAATCTTTCATTGAAAGTAAAACCGATGAGCTTGCCGTGTTTATACTTGAAAAATACGGTGCTGTGTATGTCGTTAAACCTAAGTCGTTTGATATGTCAATTATTCAAAGATAATTAAGGTATTTTATTGTTTCTTTTCTTTTTAAGATTTTTTAATAAAAAAATATTACCTCTTTATATTAAAGGAGGTATTTTTGTATTATCAAACAAAAGAAAACTTTAAACATGAAGGAAAAAGTTGACATATCGCAACAGGTCGGAATTACTGAAAGTGGCGAAATCGCTTTTAATATGGAAGCATTCGATAACCTTCGTAAGGCGAATATTATTATAACAAAGAGATTGACTGATAAATTAATCGATAAATTGGTCGAGAATAAAGATAAAATAATATTACATCTTACTTGTACAGGAATGGGAGGTAGTAAAATAGAGCCTTTTGTGCCGACGGTTAATTCGACGGTCGAGAAGTTTAAGATTTTGCTTGAAAAAGGTTTTCCAATAAAAAATGTCGTATTACGTATAGATCCAATAGTACCGACCCAAAAAGGCATTAATACTGCATTAAACACCTTAGATAATTTTACCCCACTATCGATAAAAAGAGTCAGAATATCAATTCTTGATATGTATCAACACGTTAAAGAACGATTTATGGATAACAGAATACCGTTGCCGTTTGACGGTTTTCATGCGCCATTGCAATTAAGGAAAACAATATACGAAAAGTTCTCAGAATACGCTAAAAAATATAATTTCGAATTAGAGGTTTGCGGAGAACCTGGTATTGAAAGTATTCCTTGCATTTCGCAGAAAGACATCGATATTTTAGGACTGACGAATGAAATTACTCTCATCGGCAGTGCCGGACAAAGAAAAAGTTGTGGTTGTCCTTCCAATAAGCATGAGATATTGAAAGAAAAGCCTCATAGATGCAATAACAAATGTTTATACTGTTTTTGGAAGTCATAAGATAAAATACTCAGAATATGATAACAATTAATACTGAAGAAATAAAAAAGAAAAATGCAATAATTGATAACGCAATTATTAAGTTAAAGGAAAAATTTGTTGGAGTCGATGACCAGATTGACGAAATAATGAACAATGTCAGAACATGGTATTGTTATCCTCAGTTACAAGATAGGCCTTGCGTAATCAATCTATGGGGAATGAGTGGATGTTCAAAGACGGATTCAGTACGAACAATAGCAAAATTACTTGATATTGAAGAAGATCTTGTTTATTTCAATTTTGCCGATATCAATGAAAAAAACGCATGGGAAATCGAAAATGAAATAGATGAAAACATCGGTAACAATAAAAGTAATCGTATCTTAGTCTACGACGAATTTCAATATGCCGCAACATTGAGTAAAAAAGGTGAAGAAAAAGATAACAAGACAGCATTAAAGCCTTTTTGGGAGTTATTGGATACAGGTGTGTTATTGAAAAGATTTAGTCCGAGTACGTTATTCACTTTACTTAAAGCATATTTGAGCCTAAAACGTATAAGTGAGTACGGTTGTAAAATCGATATTAAAGAAGGTAAATGGCTGAATCATGATGAATGTTTCCGTTTCCTAAATGAGAATGAAAAAAGAAAGGTTATGGATATATTCGAGGTTTGCCCTTACGATGAGACAGAAAACAGTCGTCCTCAAAAAAAGAAGATATTCCACTTTGATGATACAAAATCGACAACGGACACATTACCTAATGACGGTACTCCATTAAGAGTGAAAGAATGGATAATTGACAGAATTATTGAAATATATAATAGCATTAATGGTCTTACCTATCTCACCGATGATATTGAAATCGAGACAAAAATACGAAATATGAATGGAGAAGAATTGACGGAATTCTTCTATAATACATACAAGGTAGCCAAAAAAGGGTATAAGATGAATTTTAAAGACAGCCTTATCTTTGTAATTGGAAACCTCGACGAAGCATATAATATCAGTTTCGATATGAATCCCGATATGTCTCCGGATCAGTTTCATAAGATGACGAAAAAAATTACCGTTGTCGATATCAAAGAGGCATTACAAAAACGTTTTCGTAACGAACAAATAGCTCGTCTAGGAAATATTCACGTAATATATCCTGCATTCAGTAGTAAGACCTTTAAAGGAATTATTGATAAACAATTAAAGCGGTATGCAGAACAAGTTAAGACACAGATCGGATGCGATGTCGTCTTCGAAAAAAGTATAAAAGATATTATATATCGTGAAGGTGTTTTCCCGACCCAAGGAACAAGACCGATATTTTCAAGTCTATTCGAGATAGTCAAATCGAGATTACCAGAAATCGTTAAATCACTGACAGAAAATGGTAATATATCAAAGTTAAATCATATGGTCTACGCTTATCGTAGAGGTCATGTTAAAGTAACTTCTTATGACAATGACGATAATTTGATTGATAGCATAAAATTTAAGCTGAAATTACGAGTCGACAATCTACGTTTATCGAAATGTGACGAGCAGCAAACAATATGCGCCGTCCATGAAAGCGGACATTTCGTAACGTATATGAAGGTCTTCGGTAAATATCCGAATAAAATAGTATCAAGAACGACAGGCACCAATACAGGCGGTTTCTTAATGGGGGATATTGATAATGATGAAAGATTCATGAAGACATATGATTACTATTTTAATCGAATAATGATATATTTGGGTGGTTATGTTGCCGAGAAAGTCGTATTCGGTCGTGATAATCGTACTAGTGGTTCTACGTCCGATATTTCAGAAGCGACAAGAATTGCAAGTCAAATGGTAAAAAATCTCGGTCTTTACTATCCATATGCCTTGCAGACATTTCAGTGCGATGAGTATAAAGATTTCGTTCATTTGGACAAAAATGAAGAGATTAATAATTTAGTTATCGGAATAATGAAATCGGCAATCAAATGTGTAACTGAGATATATGAAGATAAAGACTACCGCAAGATGTTGAAATTCTCATCTGAGTATTTATCAAGAAATACCGAAATGTCGAGACAAAAAATGAAAGAGATATATTCAATAATCCCAGACTGTAAAAAGACGGTAATTAAGGATGATTTTTATCGTAACGCCCTAAGTAATTTTAAATAAGGAGAATACCTTCACTGACAAATAAAAACACAACGATATGAAATACCTATATTTTGATAATGTAAGCGGTTCTTGGGACAGCGCATATGTCGTAGCTAACGATTTGGTTTTGGCGAAGAAGTACTTGTTCAACTGCGCTGTATCTGAGATTGAAGGTGGTAATGATTATTTTGATGATATGAAGTTTTCGAAATACATTCATGCTCTTGAAGAACAACGTAAAGACCATAATAAAGAATTCGTTAGACCATATCACGATGTCAAGGAATTTGTCGAAGCGTTGGATAATGGTGAAATCACCGAAGACGAAGTACTAAATGTCGTTGTTCCGAAAATTCACGCTGATGTTGAAAAATATTGGAAAGCGTATTGCAACGGTTTAGAAATTTGGTTTGAAGAATCTGAATTTGACGAAGACTATTCAATCGCTAAATACACCGATAACGATGATTATAAGGTCGTTAATGAAGATGATATCAAGAAATCCACACTTAAAGGATTAAGTGTGGATACGATTGAAGACGAATACCAATTATTCAGAAGAAAATACAACATTCTTGATACCTTCACTGATAATTAACGTAATATAATATGCATTGATAGCATCGAATTAACACTTGTGGAGAATCCGACGGTGGATAATTCAAATCAGGGATGATTTGTCAAAAAAGCCGTGGCTCACCAAAACAATATTGACAATTTGTCAGTTCTATCTATATGGCATACTTTATGCTTATTATTAGTCGACATTTTAAAGAAATAATTTTTTAAAAATATAATATATGACAAAAGACTTTTTTGGAACGATATTCGGCAAGGATATCTTAAATGATGAATTTTTCGACACTGTGGATAATATACTAAAGAACACACAATCGACTTTTCATACTATTAGAGAAGAATATCAAAATGGTGAACTTGTTTCTAAGGATGAAGAAAAATATGAAAATGGCAAGAAGACATTAAATATTCATCAGTCGGCAATTGATGGAGAAAAACCTCATTGTTGTAATAAGGTTTGCTGTGATAAAGACACATGTAAATGCAAGGACTCGGAATCACCATCAGCAGATATTCTTACAGATAAAACAACTACATCGGAACTTGACGAAAGTGTTAAGGCAAGAATTACAAGCCTTTCGGAATTTGAGGGTGATATATATGCTGCAAATCATGATTTCGATTTTATAAATAACGCTACATCTCTAAATGATGCCGACAAGAAACTGTCAGAGGCAAACAAAAATGTTTCAGAAGATTTGGGCACCGAATATTCTAAAGCCGTTATTGCACAGGCAAATAAGATAAAAGAACTGTACGAAAGTCTCTCAAAGAGATATTCAGAGTTGTTAGCCGAAAACGAAGAATTGAAGGGACAACTAAACACAGCGAAAGAGAAACTAACTGAGATTAACAAAATATGTGAGTCGAATAAATAAAGACTCTTTTAAAATCTAAAGTAAATAATCGAGGGTACGGTGTGTATTAAATTGATACATACCGTATTCTTATAAAAGAAGAATTAAAAATGGGAAGAAAAGCTATAGGTTTAGATTTAGGCAGCACACTTTCGGAAGTTGCCGTTATTGAGAATGGTAAAACCGTCGTAATAACTAATGAAGAAGGTAGTAAGACAACACCGTCCGTAGTATATATTAAAGAAGGTGAACGTAAAATAGGAGGCCCGGCGAAGCGTCAAATGCTTACGATGCCAAAAAATACAATAAATCTAATAAAGAGATTCATGGGAGCATCCTATGAAGAAAGTAGTGATGCAATCAAACACGTTAGATATAATATTGTTAACGAAAACAATAAACCGTATGTAGATGTTAACGGTAAGAATTTTTCGGCCGAAGAAATTTCATCAATGATTATCGGTAAAATGAAAAAAGTTGCTGAAGACTATCTCGGTGAAGAAGTTAAAGACGCTGTTATAACAGTACCTGCATTCTTCTCCGATGCAGCAAAGTCGGCAACAAAATTAGCAGGTGAATTAGCTGGTCTGAATGTATTGCGAATTATTGCTGAACCTACGGCTGCAATACTATCATCCAATATTGATATGAAGAAAGATGGCAAATATATGGTTGCTGATATTGGTGGTTCGACGACAGACTTCTCCATCGCTGATATCTCTGATAACGTCGTTGAGATTCTTGCAAGTTATGGCGATGTATATCTTGGTGGTAGTGATATAGATAATGCGATTGCACGACATATAGTTGAACAATTTAAAGAAGACAATGGTATCGATTTGACAAATGATACTATGGCAATGTCCCGTATCGTAGAGGCCGCAGAGAAGGCAAAAATCGAATTATCAAGTTCGACATCGACGGATATTAATCTACCGTATATCACGGCAAAGGACGGACAACCTTTACATTTGACAACTGAACTTAATCGTGCAACCTTCGAAAAAATTATTCGACCATTCGTTGACCGTCTATTAAAGTGCAGTCGAGAGTCCTTGAACAAATCGAAATTAGATGCTAATGAATTGAATGGTATTCTTTTGATTGGAGGTTCTTGTCGTATCCCATTGATACAAGAGTCATTAGAGAAAGAGTTTAATGTTAAACTGATCAAGAGTTCTAATTTGGATCTCGCTGTTGCTGAAGGTGCAGCAATACAAGCAAATATCCTTAACGGAGATACATCAAATGATATTTTATTATTGGATGTTACACCTTTAAGTCTTGGAATTGAGACTGAAGGAGGCATTTTCACCAAGATAATTGAAGAGAATACTACAATACCGTGTAAGCGTACACAGATATTCAGTACTGCCGTCGATAACCAGCCATCCGTCACATTAAGAGTATTGAATGGTGTAAGGCCTTTGGCAAAAGACAATAAAGAAATCGGGATGTTTAACCTTGACGGTATAGCACCTGCAAAACGTGGTGTACCACAAATAGAAGTCACTTTCGATGTTGATGCCAATTCAATCTTAACTGTTACTGCCGTCGATAAGGCAACAGGTAAAGAACAGCATATTACTATTGAAAACAGTAACACCCTTTCACAGACTGAAATTGAAAGAATTAAAGCTGAAGCAAAACAGCACGAAAAGGACGATGAACGGATTAAACAAGACCTTGAAAGGGCAAATAAATGTGACGGATTAATATATCAGACCGAGCATCTGATGGAATCCTTTAAGGATAACGACTCGATGACGGAAGATGATAAGAGCTTCTTTAACGAAAAGATTGAAAGACTAAAAGAAATGAAGAAAGATAAGAATTTCGACGAACTCGACAATCTTAATGAAGAAGTAACGAAACGTTGGAACGATGTAAGTGCAAGGGCATACGGTCAAAATTCGTCATCTAATAATCCGTTTACCTATACGAAGAATTCCAATGATATCTTTAACCAAATGTTTGGTAACTTTAGTACCGAGGCTACTAATAAACCCAAGAACACAGAGTCATCCGATGGTGATTTCGAAGAAGTTAAATAAAAATGACATTTGTTTGTAAAGTAACGGTTCGAGAGTATGATTTAATGACTGTATAATATAATTTAATAAGGACACCTTCGGATGTCCTTATTATCTTTTAAAGCAGTTAACATTTTTTAAACGTTATAATTTGGCGAAATGATGAATATATAATAATTTTGCATTATCATTAATAAAGAGACCGACTATTATGAAAAAGGACTATTATGAAATCTTAGGTCTTTCTAATTCTGATAAAAGGCTACAAGGTGAAGACTTCACTAAAGTATTGAAAAAAGCATACAGGAAATTATGTTTAAAATATCATCCTGATAAATTGACGAATGAAAGTGCCGAAAAAAGAAAGGAATCGGAAGACAAATTCAAAGAAATAACGGAAGCGTATTCGATACTTAGCGACGAGAATAAACGTAAAAAGTACGATACGTTCGGTACGGTCGACAATAACTATAGCGATTTCGGAAACGATATTGATATCGATATTGATGAAATTTTTAGTCATTTTGGAGGCTTTGACCGTTTTGAAAGACCTTTTAACTATAGTAAGAAGAATAAGGTCGAAAGAGGTGATGACAAGAAAATAAGGGTATCATTAACTTTACAAGAATTATACCAGGGTGGAAAGAAAGAGATTACATTCCATTTAAATCGACCTTGTACTTATTGTGGTGGTAGTGGAATCGGCCAAAATGGTAAGTATGCCGATTGTCAATATTGTAAAGGGCAAGGTTATGTTGTAAATATCCATCGTAATGTGATTGGAATGACACAAGAGATACACCAATGTCCTCATTGTGGCGGTAGTGGTAAAACCATAGTTAACGGCTGTCCTCATTGTGGTAGTAGCGGAATAATGGATAAGGCCGTCACAATGACAATAAATATACCTTACGTCACCGACTGTAATAAAACATTGATTAAAAGAGGTGGCGGTAACGCAGGAAAACATAACGGTATTAATGGAGACTTGTATCTTACCTATAATTTAGTTAACGATGAGAAGAATGGTTTCTATCTAAGTCGTGAGAATCCCTATGATATAATTACAAGCCGAACCATCAATATAGTTGACTGCCTGATTGGATGTAAAGATAACTTACGCCATATCGACGGTACTCTAATTGAATATGATATCAAGCCTTGTACTAACGGGGGCGAATACATTACAATTAAAGGTAAAGGTCTACCGATACCTAATGGTAAACGAGGTGATTTGAAAGTTCTGATAAATGCCAAGATGCCTAATAAATTATCGAAAGAAGACATTAAGTTATTAAATAAGTTAAAAAAATCTACAAATTTTAATTAAACATGATTTACAGTGCAGGAATTATCCCTTACAGAATAAATGCTGAAGGTGAAATGGAATTCTTTGTTGGACACCCGGGTGGTAATCACTGGAATAGTCGTAATTTATGGATGTTTTTAAAAGGACAGGTCGAAGACAATGAGAACTGGCGAACAACCGCAATCCGTGAATTCCAAGAAGAGACAAATCTGACACTGCCTGAAGAAGTACTTAACAATTTGATACCTCTGGGTAGTGTTTTACAGAACAGTCATAAGACAACGATAGCATTCGGATTATATTATCCCGATATTGATCCGAATAACTGTGTATCCAATATGGCAGACGATGGTAGTTGCCGTGAAATCGATGACTATCAATGGATGACATATGATAAACTAAAAGATGTGACTCATCGCACCCATATAGGGTTTTATGAACAATTAATGTCGATGAATAATGCTGAAAATTATTAAAGATATTGACCCGATTAATATTACGGATGAATATGATGTTTTATTGATAGGAACTTCGATAGCCTGCTCATTGACGAGTGGTTTACAAGGTAAAATAGCAAATAAATATCCGTATGTTGACGAAGCAAACAATAAATTGCCTTATCGTGATAACCGAAGATTGGGAAAGCGTCTGACCTTAAAAGAAGATGGCAAACCAATAATATCATTATTGTTTATCTGTAAATTTATGGATAAAAGATACGTTACGGTAGACTACGAAGCTTTAGAAAATTGTCTTGCAACTGCCAATGTCGAATTTAAGGGTAAAAAAGTCTTAACGACAGTCTTAGGCGGTACAAGAGTCGATGGTAATGGCGACAAGCAGAAATGTCTTGACATCTTGGAAAAGACGACCAAGGATATGGACGTTGATGTATATGACTACGAACAGATGACAAGACAAGAAGAAGTTAAAAAATTATATCGTCAGCTAACGACATATTGGATAAAGAACAAATTAAGTCCGTCAAAAAAAGAAAGCATTGAAGCTCGTCTTAAAATATGTAAAGAAAATTTTGTTAATACAATCAGTTACGATGGGAAAATTTATTAATAAGTCTTTTAATTATCGTTTAAATGACGATATTGTTAATTATGACAAAGTACGTCTGATATATAAGGAGCACAGTTCAGAAGAAGGCCCGAATGACTTTAATAAGGTCGTTTCATTATCAGATGCAAAAAAGATTTCGGAAAAAATGTCACTCGATTTGATAGAGATTAATAACAAGACGACCCCACCACTTATTAGGCTATGTGATTATTCAAAATTTCTATGGGAGCAAAAGAAGAAAGAAAAAACTAAAAACAGAAACAGTATTTCGATAAAAGAAATACAGTTAAAGGCGAATATCGCCGATAACGACCTGGAGACGAAGGCCAAGGCAGCACTTAAGTTTCTAAATAGCGGACATAAAGTTAAAGTCGTTCTTACGCTAAAAGGACGAGAGATGTCACGTAAGGAGTATTCCAAGGAGTCTTTTTATAAATTTTTATCTATCGTCGGCGAAGATGTTTTATTCGAAATGAAACCAAAAGATGAAGGTAATAAGACGTTTGCAATAATAAAAAAGAAATAATTGTGATGATAATCGATTGTAAAAACACCGACAGTCAATATATTAACCGTACTGAGGTCGTTGAAGCATATTTAAGAGACATTAGAGGATTTAATGTATTAACACCACAAGAACAAAAAGATCTTTTAACACAATCTCATAGTAAAGATAAAAAAATTAGGCAGTCGGCGATAAATAAACTTGTCGAGACGAATCAAAGATTTATCGTTTCGTTTGCAAAAAAATGGTCAAATGGTAATAACCTGTTAGACATTATAAACGAAGCCAATATGGGGTTAATTGAAGCTATTGATAAGTTCGACGTGAACAGCGATAACAATTTTCTGACATATGCCGTGTGGTGGATTAGGAAATACGTTAATGAATACCGTAACGATTATGATACTATTGTCAAACGTCCAAACGCTCATCGATATAATCTTTACGTACCGAAGGCACGACGGCAATTCATAACACAGCATCATCGTGAACCGACATTAGAAGAATTGAGAACGATATTAAAAGAAAAATATGATTTCAATGTTATTGCTTTAAGCGATCTTGAAGGGGTACGTCCTTATATGATAGATACTAGGCAAGACGAAGACGATATTAATGGTTCGACCGAAACCGATTCATTATTTAATGAGTATACGGCGACTAACAATGTTAGTCAGGACATCAACGATAATTACATTACGGATTTTGTTAACTTCCTGATGGAAAAATTATCTGAGAAAGAACAGATGGTCATTAGAAAAAATTACGGTATCGGTTGCGAAGAAGAAAGTATCGACCGAATCGCTGAAGAATTAGGAACGTCACGACATAAGGTTCAACAGATAATAAAAAAATCACATAAAAAACTACAAAAATATGAAAATTTCAATTAATTTAACCGACGAACATATTAAGTTGATTAAGAATCTTCGTTATATAAAATTCGACGATAATCGATATGGGGTTGATAATTATGCACCTTGGGCATATGGGGGTAGTTCAATATTCGAAGACATGGCATTGATTCTTGGTTTCGGTGATAAAATCATACCCGAGACGAGAGAAAGTCCATTCGGTGCTATTTGTGAAGAAACGACCCAAAGACATCTTGAAGAATTAGACGCATTTT
>HF994194.1:106694-117793 GCA_000436915.1 Prevotella sp. CAG:1092
CGATAATGGTGGCATTAAACCGGGCAAATATACCTGCCTTGATAATGTCCGTATATGGAAGTATGAAGGATAAAAGAAAGTGCAAGGGCACCCTTGCACTTTATAATTAACGGGAACGTAAAAGTTCGTATAATTTAGTTATTTCTTCATCAGTAAAATGTCGAACAGAACCATCTTTATCAGGTTTACCAGTCGCCTTTTTAGAAAACAGTGAACGATAAGTATCTTCTTCGCCTTTATCACGAGGATGATAAATATGCCTCATCAATTCGGCGTGATTATATTTGCCATCTTTAAGCATATTCATTACAGATTTACGTTTAATGCTAATATCGTCACTTTCCGTCACTAGATCGTTTATATATCGATACACTTCTTCCGATACTACCTTACGTATTTTATCGTGCATAATCGATTTATTGATTTCTTCCTGTAGGATAGTATCTATTTTTTTACGTTGATTTTCGCTTAACATAGATAAATAATTCTTTTTAAATAAATATATGGATAATAATAAAGTTAACCAAATGCATCATTATCGGATGTATTGTTTCGTCGAAAGACATTTATCACCTATCGATAAAGGTATACAGTCAGCACATTCTATCGTAGAATATGCAAATAAATACCTTAATACCATTGAATATGTGACGTGGGCATATACAGACAAAACAATTATCCTTTTAAATGGCGGTGTCGTAAATGATCTGCGTAATATCTGTACTGAGTTCACAATAAATGAAATAAAGTTTGCATCATTTCATGAAACTGATATGGATGATATGTTGACTTGTATTTCGGTATTGGTAGATGAAAGAGTCTACGATGATAAAAATTATCCTAATTTCGAGAAATGGTGCGAAGGAAATGGATTATCATCTTTGAATACCGATAACCATTACGCCGAAAATTATCAAAAATGGAAAAATTTTATCGGCGGTGATAATAATGTAATATTGAAATCATTAATTAATAAACATCATCTCTCAAGATAACATGGGTAAGGCAGTTTTTAAACCGATTAGATATTTTGGATCAAAGGGTACTTTTTATAAAAAACTTTTAGAATATTTCCCTGACACTAATAGTTACAATATGTATATTGAGCCTTTTGGAGGTTCTTATACAATGGGACTGACAGCGACATTACCTGATAAGGTATGTGAGATATATAATGATAAAGAAAAAAATGTATACTCATTGTATAAGGTATTACAAGATAAGGAACTCTTCGAACAATTTAAGCGACTGTGTGATTTATCGACCTATAATGAATACTATCGTCAATTATATAGAGAGGCATTAAAGAAAGAGGAACTAAGTGATCTACTACGGGCGTTTTATTTTTTCTATGTTAATCATACCAGTCATAATGGTGTCGGAGGTTTTAGTATTAACCCAATTATTCGACGAGGAATGGCGAAAAGTGTCTCTGATATGTTGTCCTGTATTGATAGATTACCTGAATTACACCAACGTCTGAGTAGAGTTATCGTGACGAATAAAGACGGAATAGATTTAGTCAATAAATATAATACGCCGAATGTCTTTTTATATCTCGACCCACCGTATGTACAGGAAACTCGCACCTCGGCTCGATATGCTGAAGATATGGACGATGATACACACCGACGTTTACTTGAAGCCTGTATTCATTCCAAGGCTAAAATATTAATTAGTGGATACGATAATCATCTCTATGATATTCTATTAAGTAATGGATTTACCAAGCATTCATTCGAAGTTAACACCATATCAGGAGACAAGAAGCCAAAGACGAAAATCGAAACCATATGGAAAAATTATTGACACTTTAGTAAAAATTGTTCACTGGAAATATTTTTTAAATAATTTCTAGTGAACAATAACTTTATATATTATATTATGACCGAAATTATTAGATATTGTATGTCAAAAGAAGAACATGAAGGAGATAATGTATTTAAGATATGCCGTCCAAATATCATGGGTAATCCTTTCACGCATCTTCCGAAAAAACAGACTAAATTTAAGAACCTGATCAAGGTAAAAAGCAGAGAAGATGCGGTTCGCCTTTATGAACCTTATTTCGATAGTATGGTCGCAACTAATCCGACATTTCAAGCCGAATGGGATAGAATGTTCAGTGCTTATTTAAAATACGATAAAATATATATAGGGTGTTTTTGTGATGAAAGTGAACCTTGCCACGGTGATATTATTATCAAGAAATTAAGACAAAGGGCTATCAAACAAATGTTAAATAATTTGAGCCTTACAAAAAATTAATGCAGATTTTTAACAAAAAAAGGATTCGATAACAATGAATGAATAATATTCTCGAATTTATCGCATGTGTCGCTAAAATGCTGTACATCTTCATCCGTTAATTCGAACCATTCGTTCAAGACCTTCTTATCCTCGAAATACTTATGTAACATCGTTTCCATACGGTAGATATATTCAGTCAAATATTGGTCTTTAACGGTCAACAATGATGCATTACCTGTCTGTAATTTTTTCAATCTATTTTCAACGGCATTCTTAGTGACTCCGATTTTAAATAATCCTCTTTCCTCATCGTGGATAAGATATACATATCCTGACATATAAACTAATATAAATACATATGTATTTGTAATATATATATTTCGTATATATAAAATCAAAACTCTTGACTTTTTTTAACGTTAAGAACCATTCAATGATAAATAAAAATACTAACTTTGCATTTAGTAAACATTATAAGAAATCAATACTGACAAAGGATGAAGAATAAGAAATTTTGCCTAACTCACCATCTTTATTACGAACGTAACGAATGTCCGTTATGCCTTCATGAAAGATTAAACTATTATGCTCATAGATATAATATCGAGAACAAGGTAAGTAAACAAACGACGACCGATAGTAATACAGCCCGTGAAATTAATGAAGAGGATATAATTAAATTGACGAACAAATTTAACAAAAAACAATGAAAAAATACACTTTCGACGATATTCGAGAAAAAGGATTGCTGTTGTATGAATACATCCGTGGTTCGGTTAGCCAAGGCATTAATACTCCGTTGTCGGATGTCGACCACGGAGGTATATATATGGCACCTGTAGAACAACTATTAGGTCTCGGACTTGATTATCAAGATGAAATTAAAGACGAAAAAGGCGATGATGATTGGATGGAACTAAATAAGTTTATGAAATTACTTCTTAAGTCGAATCCGACCGTTTTGGAGGCACTGTTTATTGACGATAAATATGTAATATACGAACACCCAATAATGACGGAAATCAAGAAACATCGCAATGACTTCGTGACAAAAGAATGTTTCAAAGGTTTCATCGGTTATTCTTATGAACAGATAAAGAAATGTCGGTCACTTAAAAAACTTTTTGTACAACCGATAGTAGAACGAAAAACGGTACTTGACTTTTGTTATACGTTTTATAAACAAGGTAGTACAAAAATCGAAAATTGGCTTGATTATCGTGGATTAAAACAGAAATATTGCGGCCTCGTGAATATACCTAATATGACGGATACAATCGGCGTGTATTACGACTGGGGTAATCACTTCTTGAACGAGGGTATTAAAATCGAGGAATTATATAATGCCTACGATAGGATAGGAACGTATTCGACTACCGATATAATAACGAGATTGAAGAATACGAACGATGACATCGAAAAATCGAAATTGGAAAATGAATTGAAAAAATGTCATATAAGTAATATGGTCAAATTCATAATGGATTTCTATCAACTTGACAATATGTTTGACCTCGGTGAATGGTATAACAATCAAAAATTTATCGGATATAAGGGGATAATTAATGAAAAAGGTACGTCAAACGAATTGCGTCTATCATCGGTGGCGAAGAATGAGAAACCGATATGTTATATGACATATAATAAAAATGCCTTTAGTAGTCATTGCAAAGATTATAAGGAATATAAGGAATGGGAAAAGAACCGTAATCCTGTAAGGTATCAACAAAATAAGGGTAAATTGTTCGACCGTAAAAATGTTGCACACGCCGTTAGACTTATGCATATGGGTATCGAAGTAGCACAAGGTGAAGGAATAAAAGTCGACAGAACCAACATTGACCGAGATTTTATAATGAATATTAGAAATGGTAATACCTCTTATGAAGAAATTATTTCTTATCTCGAAAATAAGAGAGATGAAATGGAACGTGTAATGAAAACGTCTAAATTACCAGAAAAAATTGATTCCGAAAAGTTAAATAATCTCTTAATAAAAATAAGGAAGAAACAATTCGATTATACCTTTGCCAATGAAAAGAAAATAATAAGTAAAAGAGATAACATATGACAAAAGATAAATTTTTGGAAATCTGTCATTACTTAAAACACATTCTCAGTAATAGTGACTTCGACGACAACACATATGTCGTCGGTGGTGCTGTTCGTGATTTCGTAATGGGTAATGATATAAAAGATATCGATATTGTTGTTTCGTTACCCTCAGGTGGTATTAATTTGGCAAAATGGCTATATACTAATGATTTCCTAGTTAACGAACCTGTACTGTATCCGACCTATGGTACTTCGATGTTCCATTTGAAGGAATATCCTGACATTGAATTAGAAGCTGTCCAAACGAGGAAAGAACAGTATAAGGATAAAAATAGTCGTAACCCGGAGACCGAATACGGTACAATACAAGAGGACGCAAATCGAAGAGACCTTACAATTAATGCTTTGTACTATAAAATAACAGACGGTAAAATCATCGATATCACTAATAAGGGGCTATCAGACATTAAAGAGCATATTATTAGAGTTACCTCAGAACCAGACATCGTATATTCAGATGATGCATTAAGGATACTCAGATGTATTCGTTTCAGCTCAAGATTTCAATGGAATATCGATAATGACACCCTTAATGGTATGAAACGAAATGTCAACCGCCTAAGCATTATAACCCGAGAGAGAATAAAAGACGAATTGAACAAAATGCTAATGACCGAGAAACCCTCCATTGCATTAGGAATAATTCGTGATATAGGAGCAATGAAATATATAATCCCCGAGTTAGAAAAAACTTTCGAACTAAGACAGAATCGTTACCACGATTTCAATACCGTATGGGAACACACTTTAATGACTGTGGATATGTCAAAACCATACCTCAGTTTAAGAGTCGCAGCTTTACTCCACGATGTCGGTAAAATAGTTACCTATTCTACAGACGATAAAGGTAACATACATTTCTACGGTCATGAATTAAAGTCTTCAGAAATGAGTCTTGCCATATTAAAAAGACTTAAATACTCCAATAGCTTCATACATGATGTACAAATTATGATAAAAAATCATATGAGGACAAAACTTTTCGGAGATACTATTGAAGGAGTACAGACTAAGACATTATTCAAAATGGAATACGAATTAGGTCGTAGACACTTTAACAATTGTCTTGATTTGATAGATGCCGATAACAAATCACACGGTAAAAAGTTTTGTACACCGTGCCAGGTCGAAAATATACGGAAAAGAGTCGACGAATATGAACAACAAGGCATTTCCTTATTCGACTATAAACTGCCGATAAACGGTAATGATATAATGGAAATATTAGATATTCTACCTTCAAGAAAAGTAAAAGAATGTTTACAATGGGTAATGAAGTTCGTCTATAATAACCCAGTAATTAGCAGAAAAGAATTATTAAAACAAATTAAACAATATAAAAGATATGATAAGTAACAAAATTGATGAAATGATAGCGTCAGCCCTCAAAAATCGAGAGACTGAATTGCTGAATGTATTAAAATTAATTAAAACCGAATTCGTCAATGCATTACATAACAAGTCTAAAAGAATTACATTGAATGACGAAATTGAAATTAAAATATTGACGAAGATGGCAAATCAACGAGAAGACTCAATCAGACAGTATCTCGACGGTAATCGACAAGACCTCGCAGATAAAGAAAGAAGAGAGCTTGAAATAATAAGGAACTATCTTCCACAGCGTCCATCTGACGATGAAGTCAATAATTTTACAAATGAAATAATCAATAATTATGTCAAAGAAAACATCAAAGAAGGCTGGAAATTATCGATGAAAGATATGAAACCAATCATGAATTTAGTACATGAAAAGTACCCATTCGCAGACGGCAAAACAATTTCAAAATGTCTACAATCAGCTATTAAGAATTAAAATATATGGAAAAAAGAAATTATCCTTATTTAGGAAAAAATACAATTAAAGGCAAAACCTTCGTCGTACTTTTTACCGAGGAAGACACAGGCGTTATTGTAACCAGTGATTTTAATGACGGAGATAAATTTGCCTTCGGTAAATACCTAACTAATTTTGCCGAAGAACAATTTGAGATACTTCCGCCTGATATGCAAGTAAGTCTTCATAATTAACTGATAGAACAATGGAAATTACAGAAGAAACACCGATTGGCAAACTCACTACCAAAGACATTATCGATTATGTCGGATTACGTGAGATAATTAAAAACATACCGTTCAAGAAGGCAAAAGATTATTATAGCCTCGAAGATGTCTTAGATCAATATTTACCGTCAGAAATTGTCGGTGCATATTACGACCCAATGGCATTGGTCGACTGTATGGATATTAACGATGTTAAAGATTACGTTGATACTTGCACTAGTGGCGCACTTTTTGAAAATAGTTTCTACGTTGAACCTAAAGAAAATATTAAAGATGAAATAATCGAAATTTGCCGTAAAGAGTATCCGAAAGGCTATATCGGTAAAAAAGAAGCTAAAGAGATAATTGGCAATATGATTGATTTTTACTTTTATAATTAATTGAACGAGCGAATAAAAACAAAAAAGGAACGTGTTAGTTCCTTTTGACATGGCATCTTTTTTCTAATTTTTTAACGGAGAGAATCTAAGTCTTTCCGTTTTTAAGTTGTATATTTGCAACGATAAATAATTAAATAATTTAATTAATATCGTATTATTATTATGAAAAAGTGGGAAAATAGAGATTTGGCACAACGTTTTGTTAGTGATTATAATTTACCGATACCAATAATTAATGAAGACCTGTTCAATTATCATCTATGTCTATATAATAAGGTTTATGGTAGTCTCGACAAGTGGAAACTTCTATTAAACTTAATCAACAATAAGTTTAAAGGGGACAAGAACCTTTTTCTTGACGAATACTATCAGATACGTGATAAGATTATTAACTCCGTAAAAAAAACTGATGCCTTTTTAAAATTTGATAACAGCACATATGCGTCTTATACTATTCCTGAAGATATAACGTCAAAAAATGTATATGCTCAGGACAATATTGGCAAGATATTCATCTCAATTGATATTACGAAAGCCAACTTTCAAATCTTAAGAGAAACTGATAAAGATATTGTTTTCGGCGCCGACACATATGAAGATTTCGTCGGAAAATTTACTGACCTTGATTATTTTAAGGAAAGTAAATACACTCGACAGGTAATTTTCGGAAATTTGAACCCGAAGAAACAAATCGCTCGTGAGAAGTCATTTACACTTAGAATGTATGAAATGTTGAAGTCTTATGCAATTTCACATGAATGGAAACAAGTATCGGTTTCGAACGATGAGATTGTATATGCCGTAACGAAGGCATCATGTAATAAGAACGAAATTATTAAACTTATTAAAGAAAAACTCGGTATTGAGGTAAAGGTAAATATGTATCGTCTCGACGGATATAAATTAAATTTTAGAGACAGCGGACACGAGAAATTAACGTTCTACACTAAGACCGACATGTTTAACGGTAAAGTAAAGTTCGTATCTGTGCCGTTACAGTATCATTCAATCATATTCAAACATTATTATGGTCTACCAACCTGTAACGAAGATTACCATTTCAATTATGAGGGAGTAGACTGCATCTTTAATGAAGAATTCGTGATTAAAAAAATAGAACCATGATAGAAATTATTTATTTTTCCAGCGGTGATTTCGGAGTGCCGACATTGAACGAATTGATTACTGACTGTAAATCTAACATCAGAGTTAGAGGAGTCGTGACATCGAAAGATAAAGTACATTTCAACGACGAACGGATATTCGATATCGCATCGAAGAATGACATACCTTGCATAATACCGAATAACGATGATGAATTACAAAAGTTTTTAAACGATGTTGGAAAAGTCGACTTGTATTGCGTAATCTCTTATAAGAAACTCAGTAATAGGATACTTTCACTCGTTAACGGAAATGCAATTAATATTCACGCTTCGGTATTACCTTTTCTAAGAGGAGCAGCACCAATAAATTGGGCAATTAGACTCGGTTTTAAACAGACAGGACTAACGGCATTTAAACTATCAGATAAAATCGACCAAGGAGATATCCTTAAATATGAGATAACCGATATCTATGAAACCGATAATTATGAGACACTGTTTAAACGTTTGTCTGCAATGTGTACAAAATTTGCACCGACGGCGATAGTTTCATACATGGAAAAGGTTAAAAATAATACGTTAGAGGAACTTCAGCAACAAATTAATATCGGTGTGAAAAATCATTTACTAAGCGCACCGAAAGTCACTCATCCGGACTATTGGTCAACATGGGATTGTATGACGGAGGAAGAAATTAACAATCTACATAAGTCTACAACCGATGGTATTCATGGTGTCTTAAAAGTATATCATAGGACATCTTACGACGTTAATTTCAACCCTACATATAGTATTAAAATTTGGGATTATGAAATCGTTAAATATGATTGGAAGTGGGAAAATAGAGGATTTGTGCATAGTGACGGTAAAAATTACCTTTATGTACCTATAAATCACAAAGGGTCATTAGCACGTACAGTACCGAGAGGTTTTGCATTGAGTATAAAAGAAATACAGGTCGAAGGGCGAAAACGTATGTCAATCGAAGAATTTCTTAGGGGATTTAAATACTTTCGTAAAGATGACTATTTAATAGACATCGCATCACCACATAAAGAGTAAAAATAATGGAATATTGTGACGTAATTAAAAGTATCAGTTATAATCAGCATGAAATATTATACAATATAATACAAATGCATAATAATGGCATCCCTTTTGACTGTGATCCGACATATTCGATTGGAAACTTTTATGGAAAGTTTAAAATTACAGATAAGGATGGACTTTCGAAAGATATCGAAATTCCGCAACCACAATACTGTTATGATGTAAATCCACAGGTAGAAGGTGTCGAAAAGATAGAACCATTAGGCAAACTGCCATTAAAGGACGAATCGATCGAAAGTATTAATATTGATTTACCATTCGTCATTTCATGCGGTCCATCAATGAATACTCCCGATATTGACGAAAATGGTAATAAGGTGAAAAATAACATAATATCAAGACGTTTTGCAAGCTATTATCCCGTTGCACAATTACTTGAAAGTTACCGTCATTGGATAACAGAGGCATATAGAGTACTAAAAAAAGACGGAATATTGTGTTTCAAATGCCAACCGACGATTACCGGCTCAAAATTTCTAAACAGCCCATATTTTAGCCGACTTATCGCCGAAAGTGTTGGATTCGATAGTCTTGATGAATTTATCTTATTGGCAAAAAATAGACTCGTCAGCGGTAAAATAAAAAAACAACAGCACGCCCGTTCATTCCATAGCTATTTTCTTGTGTTCAAGAAGTCGTTAAGCAAGAAAGTAAACTACTTTGATTTCATGAACGACGATGAAATAAAAACACTATTGGACGGATTGAAAAAATATAATGTTAATAAAAAAAGACGATAATAATAAAAAAAAACGGACTATCTGAATTGATCGCCCGTTTTTTTTTATTACCTATTTATAAATATTAGAAATATTGAACGATGGCATTGACGTTAATCACCAAGACCTGTATGCTCAAAGGCGGAAATGTCTGTTTCAACATTATTAGATCGTAAGTCATTTAACAGCTCTTGTTTACTCGTGTAGATTTTATAGAACAATTAAGGAAAAAATAATTGAAAAAAAAATAATCTATTCCTATTATTATAACATAATACAAGAATTTTTAAAATGGCGAATGAAGCGTTAAAGAAGATGCTTGAAATCGGCAAAAGAGTCGATGAGTTAACGACGAATAATGGTCAATATCCTAATAAGACACCTCGTCGAAGCATTGAAGAACAGATACAATCACTCGATAATCAAGTATATGGGCAATATGTACCGTCGGCAGAGGAAAAAAGCACTTACGATCCACAGGCAGAAATGAAACGAATTGCAGAACGTGAGGCACAAGGAGGCGGTTATAATAAAAATACTAAAGTTCCCAGCAGAATACTTGAATCAATACTTCAAAATCCCTGTAATCTCGATCCTGAAATATATGAGGATCAAAATATGGCCGCATTAACACGAAGATTAAGCGGTCGTATGCCAGGTATAAAGAATGTTCACGAAATACAGAAAAAACTCGATGAAGCCGATAGACAGAAACAGTCAGTAAGTGAATCACTGAAGCCTAAGACAACAACTTTCGGAACATCACAACAAACAACAGTAGACTATTCATTAATAAAGACTATTGTCGAAAGTGCCCTCGATGAAAAGATAACGAAATTGAAAACCGACATAATTAACGAGAACGTGTCACATCAAAACGGCACTAGTCTAAATGTAATGAAAATGGGTGATAAATTTCTATTCCTTGACGACCAAGATAACGTGTATGAATGCAAAATGCATTATATCGGCAAAAATAAAAAAAAGAAACAGTAACAAAAAGAAAAATAATAAAAACCGTATTCTTAAGCAGAATGCGGTTTTTATTGTTATATTCTAATTTTTAATTTGAATTAATGTTTAAAAAATATACTTGACTGTTATTTTCGATTAATTGTATTGACATTAAGCACCAAGGACTGTATTATCAAAGATCTGTTTACCAATTGTAACATTATTAATTTCTAAGTCATTTAACAGCTCTTGTTTACTCGTGTAGATTTTACCCTTATATGTTACTTCTCTAAGTATTGAACAACCATAGAATGCACTGGAACCGATTGAAGTTAATTTGTTCGGTAATTTAACTGCTGTAAGTCCGGTACAACCTCTAAATGTGTCATCTTCGATTGAAG
>HF994195.1:0-10700 GCA_000436915.1 Prevotella sp. CAG:1092
GCACTAAATTAATTCCGCCAACAGGTTTTTGCATAGATTTTTATACCCTATTTTATATAAAACGAAAATAATAAAAAAGAAAGATATATGAACAAGAAAGTTTTGATTCCAATTATCATTGTTGGATTACTATTGGTAGGCGGTATTGCATATCTTGCTTATAGCCTCAACATGCAGAAAGAAGAGAACAAAGCCATGCAGGAACTTGCCGAATTGGACAAGAAGGAAATGGAAAACGAATATCAGCAGTTTGCTATGCAATATAGCGAGATGAAGACTCAGATCAACAACGACTCTATCGTTGCACAGCTTACTGCCGAGCAAGAAAAGACCCAACAGCTTCTCGAAGAATTGAAGCGCACAAAGAGCAACGATGCTCGCGAGATTTCTCGTTTGAAGAAGGAGTTGGCAACAGTTAGAGCCGTATTGCGTAGCTATGTGCTCGAGATTGACTCGCTTAACAGACTGAACCAAAACCTTACAGATGAGAATAACCGCATGAAGGGACAGTATGCCGAGGCTACTCGCCAGATAGAAGGCTTGAACACAGAAAAGGCTTCATTGTCAGAGAAGGTAGCCATCGCTGCTCAGCTCGATGCCATTGGCATCAACCTCCAGATGAAGGATAAGCGCTCTAAGACCACAGAGAAATTGAAGAAAGCGAAGACTCTTCAGCTCAATTTCTCTATCGCAAGAAATGTTACTGCACAAAGCGGTATGAAGACTGTCTATGTGCGCATCACTTCTCCTACAGGTGCCACCCTCGCTGGTGGTGGTAGCTTCAGCTATGAGAACCGCAACTTGGAATGCTCTATGAAGAGAACATTTGAATATAATGGCAACGAGACTCCTATCACCCTTTATTGGAATATAAACCAGGCTATGGTACAGGGCAACTATAAGGTTAGCATCTTTGCAGATGGCAACATGATAGGTAGCAAGAGTTTTAATCTATAATCGACTATGAAGATAAGAAATAGCGAAATATCAGCCAAAGAGAGAGGTATGGCAATTGTGCTGTGCCTTCTCTGTTGTATGCTGTCGGCTAATGCACAATCGGTGCTCAACCTTGATAGCTGCAGAAATCTGGCTCTACGAAACAATAAGCAACTGAACATTTCAAAACTGAAAAAGGAAGTTGCAACAAACACCCGCAAGGCTGCACATACCAAGTATTTGCCAAAGGTGAGCGCAAATGGTATGTATCAGTTTACATCAAGAGAGATTTCTATTCTTAATAATGAGGACAAGAATACGCTGAGCAACCTCGGTACTACCACCAGCGGACAGATTGGCAATAGTGCATCAAACGTGATTGGTCAGCTGACACAGCAAGGCGTTATCAGCGGTGAGCAAGCTCAGCTATTCGGCAAGATTCTTAATCAAGCAGGTTCTACCATCGGTTCTTCGCTCAACCAGATAGGTCAGCACATTCGAGATGCTTTCGATACCGATACTCGCAACCTGTTTACTGCCGACATCCTTATCACCCAACCAATCTTTATGGGTGGAGCTATCACAGCAGCCAACAGAATGGCTAAGCTAAGCGAGCAGTTGGCAGACAACAGCATAGAGAATAGCCGCCAGAGCACAATCTATGAAACAGACAAAGCCTACTGGCTCGTAGTATCGCTAAAGCAGAAACAGCGTCTTGCCGATAGCTATCTCGACCTTGTAAAGAAGCTACATTCTGATGTAGAGAAGATGGTGAACGACGGTATTGCTACAAAAGCCGACGGACTGAAAGTGGCTGTAAAAGTGAACGAGGCAGAGATGGCAAAGCAGAAAGTTGACGACGGACTGACTCTCGCAAAGATGTTGTTATGCCAGATTTGCGGTATCGACATCAATGGCGACATCACCCTTGCCGACGAAGACAATGAAGATATTGCAGCAACAACAGCTGTTAGCAATATCAACAAGGAGGAAGCTTTTGAGAATCGTACAGAACTGAAGATGCTCCAAAACACTATCGACATTAGCAAGGAGAATACAAAGCTCGTACGTGCAGCCTACTTGCCAAAGGTTGCAGCCATGGGTGGCTACATGATGTCGAACCCTTGTCTGTATAATGGCTTCGAAAGGAAATTCTCTGGTATGTTCCATGTAGGAGTAGTAGTACAGGTGCCTGTTTGGTCATGGTTTGAGGGACGCTATAAGATGAATGCCACAAAGGCTGCCACCAATATAGCACAGATGGAACTCAACGATGCACAGGAAAAGATAGAATTACAAATCAACCAAACATCATTCCAAACTCGCGAAGCTCGTAAGCGCCTATCAATGGCAGAAAAGAATATAGAGAGCGCAAAGGAAAACTTAAGATGTGCGAACATCGGTTTCAAGGAAGGAATAATGAGCACTACAGACGTGATGACAGCACAGACAGCCTGGCTTGAGGCACAGTCGCGCAAGATTGACGCAGAAATAGATGTTGCACTTTCAAATACCAATATGAAGAAGGTGATGGGAACTCTCAAATAACAATTACAGAAGATACACAATAAATACACGAACTATAAACACGACAAAATCATGTCAGAGAAAACACAACATAAGAACATACTACTTGCCATATCGGCTTTCACTATAGTAGTAATCGTCGTTGCCGTAATAGGCTTCGTCTGCTTCGGCAACAATGACGACAACGTTATTCAGGGCGAAGTAGAGGTTAGCGAATACCGAGTTTCGAGCAAACTCCCTGGTCGTATAGCTGAAATATGCGTTACCGAAGGCGACTTCGTTCACAAGGGCGACACTCTTGCCATCCTCGATGTGCCAGAAGTAGAAGCTCAGAAGCGTGCTGCCGAAGCTACACAAGATGCAGCTAAGGCTGTTAGCGATATGGCAGACAATGGTGCTCGCAAAGAGCAGATTCAGGCTGCTTATCAACTATGGCAGCAGGTTGTAGCAGCAAGCGATATCGCAGAAAAAACATATAAGCGCTTGCAGAACCTATACAACGAGGGTGTGATAAGTGCTCAGAAGCGCGACGAGGCTTTTGCTGCTTACAAGGCTACTCAGGCACAGGTGTTGGCAGCAAAGAGCCAGTATGATATGGCTAAGAGCGGTGCACGCAACGAGGAGCGCAAAGCAGCTTCTGATCAGGCTAATGCTGCAAAGAATGCTACCGACGTAGTGAAGTCACTTCTTAGAGAGACTGTTCAGATTGCTACTGCCGATGGCGAGGTGAGCGAGATATTCCCTAAGGTTGGCGAGCTTGTTGGTTTGGGTTCTCCTATCATGAGCATCTCAGAGATGAACGATATGTGGGGAACTTTCAACATTCGCGAAGACCAGCTCAATGGTATGAAGGTTGGCGACACCTTCAAGGCTTATTGTCCTGCTTTCGACAAGGAAATAGAGATGAAGGTTTACCATATCAAAGACCAAGGTTCGTTTGCAGTATGGAAGGCTACCAAGACCAACGGTCAGTATGATATCAAGACTTTCGAGGTTAAGGCTCGTCCAAGCAAGCCTGTAGAGGGATTGCGTCCAGGCATGACTCTCATTATCCGCAAATAATAAGATGTTTAAGCAAATTATAGATGCTTACAAAGATATTTAATATTTCACGACGAGAGATAGGGTTGATAATCCACAATCCCATCTATTGGTTTTGCATGATATTGTTTCCTATCCTCGTCACAGTTTTCTTCACATCCCTTATGGATGCCGGTCAGCCACAAGAGATGCCTATTGGTGTTGTCGACCTTGACAACACTACTACCACTCGCACATTGATTCGTCGTCTTGATGCTTTCCAAACATCAAAGGTGAAGAAACATTATGCCAACTTTGAAGAGGCACGAAAGGCTATGCAATCTAACGAGATATATGCCTTCATATATTTCCCAAAGAATACCACAGCCGACCTCATGGCATCCAAGCAGCCAAAGATATCGTTCTATTATAGCAACGCTTGTATCACTTCAGGCTCGCTTATCTTCAAAGACTTGAAGACCATATCAACGCTGGGCTCAGCAGCCGTAGGCATGGCAAAACTATCGGCAATAGGCAAAACATCTGACGAGATAAAGACATTCCTACAGCCTATCACCATCGATATGCACACTATAGGCAACCCTACAATAAACTATAATGTTTATCTGTCTACTTCGATGGTGCCAGCATGTATCACTCTGTTTATATTCCTTATCACAGCATATTCTGTGGGCACAGAGATGAAGTTTGGTCGTCAGAAGGAATGGCTCACCATGGCAGACAACAACATCTTTGTTGCCATCGTAGGCAAGATGTTGCCACAGTTCATCATCTTCTTTGTGATGATGTCGCTATACCTTATATATATATATTGTTATCTCGGCTTCCCCCACTCTGCAGGCTTTGCCAAGATTTTCGCATTGGCTTTCCTCACAGTATTGGCATCACAAGGACTGGGACTTACCGCCTTTGGTTTGACACCATCATTACGTATGTCGATGAGTATGTGTAGTCTGTGGGCAGCGCTCAGCTTCTCAATAATGGGCTCTACATTCCCTGTCACAGCCATGTCGCCAGCCATACAATCATTGTCGGCACTCTTCCCTATGCGCCACTATTTCGTTATCTACCAAAAGAGCATCTTTGGTGGCTACCCATTCTCTATGGTATGGGAACATATATGGGCATTGATAATATTTGCATCATTGCCTATAGCTTTTATGCCACGCATAAAGAAGGCTATGAACGAATGGGTGTATATGCCATAAGGCGAGATATATAAAGAAAGAAAAATGATAAAACAGATAATACAAGACACTTGCAAGGTATGCATAAAGGAATTTAGGCATACGTTCAAGGATGAGGGAATACTGATGTTCTTCATCCTTGTACCGCTTTTCTATCCTTTGCTCTACGCCTGGATATACAGCACACAATATGCAAGAGAAGTGCCTGTAGCTGTTGTCGACAACTGCAACAGCAGCGAAAGCCGAAAACTAATTCGCATGCTTGATGCTTCGTCGGATGTAAAGGTGGCAAGCCGTTGCATCAATATGGAGGATGCCAAAGAGATGATAGGCAGACAAGAGGCATGGGGAATAGTTTATATACCTTCCGACTTCAGCAAAAACATAATGCGCAATGAGCAGTCTACGGTTTCTTTGTTCTGCGATATGAGCATCATGTTGCACTATAAAGCGATATTCCAAACCCTGACAGCTGTTACGAGCGATATGAATACTCATATCCAACTCGAGGGGTCCAAGAATTTCACGAAACGCGACGAAGA
Organism: Prevotella sp. CAG:1092; assembly: GCA_000436915.1. Classification (GTDB taxonomy): domain Bacteria; phylum Bacteroidota; class Bacteroidia; order Bacteroidales; family Bacteroidaceae; genus Prevotella. The sequence continues at coordinate 5,234 of HF994195.1, forward strand.
GATAAGCACCAAACCTCTCGACTTTGACGAAGTGGCAATATTCAATCCTTCGGGAGGCTATGCCGACTTCATTATTCCTGGTGTACTAATACTTATCTTGCATCAGACATTGTTGCTTGGTATAGGACTTAGCGCAGGAACAGAGCGTGAAAAGCGTATGCAGAATGTTATGCAGCATCTGTCGTCATATGCCAATGGTACCGTACGCATTGTCATAGGTAAGGCTACGTGCTTCTTCATAATATACCTCTTCATGGCATCTTATGTCACCATGTTTGTGCCAGAACTCTTTGGCATAGTGCAGCTGGTTCATTTCGGAGAGCTAATGGCATTCTTAATACCATTCCTTTTGGCATCGATATTCTTTGCAATGATGCTGTCGTGCCTGGTTCGCTATCGTGAGAATGTGATGCTGTTGGTAGTGTTCACATCAGTACCTCTGCTCTTCCTTTCCGGTATCTCATGGCCACAGAGTGCTATGCCTGGTGCATGGCAAGGTATAGCGATGCTCTTCCCTTCCACATTCGGTGTGCGTGGATTTGTGCGCATGAATACTATGGGAGCAACTCTCAACGATATACAGCCGGAGTACATAGCTCTTTGGATACAGGCATTCGTATATTTCGTAGGCACTTGCATCATAAAGAGAATCAAAAAGCATGAAGTTGAGATGTTGAAGAAAAAGGCTTTAGAAGAAGGTTTAGCTAAAGAGCAAAACTTAGCTACAGAGCAAAACTAAAAAGTATCAGAAAAAGCTAAAGACTATATAATGGAAAAAGGTGTTCTAAAGTTGGTTACTTTTGAACACCTTTTTCTTTATTCATTAATTTTTCTTTGATAAGTACGAAATACCATATATGTGCCATCGCCATCTATGTCTACTTCATTGCCTACAGCCTCGTTGAGTGTACCTTGCCACAACATCTTGTAGGCGTATGGTTGCCAACGAAATCCTATGCCAGATAGTAGTGAACAAGAGAGATTAAAAATGCTCACTTGCTGACCTTCGAAGCTTTCATACTTCTGTTTACCGCAGGCTACGGAGAATGAACCATGGTCGGTAATGAGAGTTGGAATAATATCAAATTCTTCCTTATAGAATGGCATTAAAGATATATTTCCAAGCGTATGGTCTTCACGTTTGCCTGTTGTTGCGAGATACGCTATATTTTTTGCACCAGGAATATTGGCAAGCACAAAACGTGTGGCTTTAGTAAGATCATTATAATCTTGCTCATTAACTATGTACAACCTTTCACCCAACATTTCTCTCACACTCTGCGGAAGCGAATCGCCATCGCCAACTACAGCCGTAGGCATAATACCATGCTCTATAGCCTTAGCCCCTGCCCCATCGCAACAAACCAGATAGTTTGCTTTATTGAGAATACCAAGCGGAATGGCATTTGTTGGGAAGTCGCCATCGGCAAGTATCACAGCATCGAAGGTTGTATCTTCAGTTATGTTTCTAATCATTTCCATGATTTCATAGAATATAGAAAAACATTATTCAAACGGCACCTTGAATGTGCAACCATTCTTCCAATTGCTACATCCGTAGGCTGTTCTTCCTTTTATGATAACGCCCTTGCCGCATACAGGGCATGGTTTGCCTATCAGCTCATCAGAAGGCTTCAAGCTTGATGCAGCATTTCCACTATTTTGCGTAGCAGCATTAGCAGCCTTAGTCTTTCTTGGAGCACGTTTCTTTGCAGGTTCCTTAGCTTTATCGCCCTTTGCGGTAGCACCCTTTGTCGTTGCAGGTTTTCTGTCGTCAACAATAGTGAAATGGCGAGGCGAATTGTCACGCAATACATCCATCACAATATCATTAATCTGAGTCTTCAGCTCTGCCACGAACTGTGCCGGGTCGTAGGTGCCATGCTCAATATCGCGGAGTTTCTTCTCCCAGATACCTGTAAGTTCGCAACTCTTCAATAGTTCTTCGCGAATGGTATCGATGAGTTCTATACCAGTAGGAGTAGCCACAAGATTCTTGCGTTCACGACGAATGTAATGACGTTTGAACAACGTCTCTATGATGCCCGCACGCGAAGAAGGACGACCTATACCATTCTCCTTCAAAGCCGCACGAAGTTCATCGTCGTCGACAAACTTTCCTGCTGTTTCCATAGCTCTAAGCAATGTAGCTTCGGTATAGTATTTAGGAGGAGTGGTCTTCTTTTCAGTAAGTGTAGGCTCATGAGGACCGCTCTCGCCCTTAGTGAAAGTAGGCAACGTGCGCTCCTCATCCTGCTTCTTAGCATCTTCTTCATCCATCACCTGCGCCTGTGCATCTTTATCATACACCTTGCGCCATCCTGGCTCAAGAATCTCCTTACCGCTAACCTTAAAGCTCACATCCTCTACACGTCCCATAACGGTAGTGGTAGAGAATTTGCAATCAGGATAGAATACGGCAATGAAGCGACGAGCCACGAGGTCGAAGACATTCTTTTCAATATCGGTAAGTCCACGTGCTGGCACTCCTGTAGGAATGATAGCATGGTGGTCGGTGACTTTAGAAGTATCGAAAACCTTTTTGCTCTTTGGTAGACTCTTTCCGCCAAGAGGTTTCACAAGCTGTGCATACACTTGCTGACCATCTATCACAGACTGGTAAACACCATTCAATATCTGTGGACACTTAGGGTATATATCATCAGAAAGATACTGAGTATCTACACGAGGATATGTTGTTATCTTCTTTTCGTAGAGCGACTGCACGATGTTAAGAGTCATCTCTGCCGAATATCCGAATTTCTTGTTGCAGTCTACCTGCAATGATGTAAGGTCGTAGAGTCTTGGAGGAGCCTCTGTGCCTTTTTTCTTCTGCACATCTGTCACCTCGAAAGGTTTGCCAGCAATAGTGGCAAAAGCTTTCTCACCCTCTTCCTTGGTGGTAAACTTACCCTGTGTTGCAGTAAACACCACATCACGATATATTGTTGCCAACACCCAATAAGGTTCTGGCACAAAAGAGTCGATTTCCTTTTGTCTGTTTACGATGAGCGCCAACGTAGGAGTCTGCACTCTGCCTATAGAGAGCACCTGACGATTTTGACCATATTTCAAAGTGTATAGTCGTGTGGCATTCATTCCGAGAATCCAGTCGCCAATGGCTCGTGACAATCCTGCAAGATAAAGAGTTTGATACTGCTGCTGATCCTTCAAATTCTGAAAACCTTCACGAATAGCCTCATCCGTCATCGACGATATCCACAATCTCTTGACAGGACATTTCACGTTGGCTTTCTGCATCACCCAACGCTGTATCAATTCACCTTCTTGTCCGGCGTCACCACAGTTTATAATCTCATCGGCTTGGCTGTATAGTCGTTCGATGGTAGCAAACTGCTCCTTGATACCCTTGTCTTCTATCAGCTTTATACCAAAGCGAGGCGGAATCATAGGCAGAGCAGCAAGGCTCCAGCGATGCCAGTTAGGGGTATAGTCATCAGGCTCCTTCAGACAACAAAGGTGTCCGAAGGTCCATGTCACCTGGTAGCCATTGCCTTCCATGTATGTTCGTTTGTCGGTTGTTGCTCCAAGGATTCTGGCTATATCTTTTGCCACACTTGGTTTCTCGGCTATGCAAACTATCATCGTCTTTATAATTTTATGGCAAAAGTAATTAAAAAATCCGAGAATAAGGTGTAAAAAGAAGGTAAAAAGCTATCGAGAGCATACATTAACCGCCTTTGCCACCCACTCTACTTCTTCGTCGGTCATGGCTTGATGGCATGGCAGACTGAGCTCTTGCTGATGGATAAGGTCTGTTATTGGCAGTTGCAAATGAGCAAACTGTGGATAACATTTTTGGCGATGTGGAGGTATAGGATAATGTATCATCGTGGCTACGCCTTCGGCTAAAATATGTTGCTGAAGAGTGTCACGATGTGGAGAAAGGATTGGGAAGATATGGCGTACATTGTCAGTATCATCTTCCTTCATCATTCTCACTTCGGGATTATTGATGTTATTAATATAATAATGTGCAATCTGCTTGCGTCGATTGTTATCTTCGTCAAGATACTTTAGCTTTACACTCAGCACAGCAGCATGAATTTCATCCATTCGTGAGTTTAAGCCTTGATAGTCGAAGACATACTTCTTTGCCGAACCATAATTGGCTATGGCACGCACAATGGCTGCAAGCTCGTCATCATCAGTTGTTACAGCTCCTGCATCGCCCAATGCTCCAAGATTCTTTCCTGGATAAAAGCTATGGGCGGCAGCATTGCCAAGCGAGCCTGTATGGCAACCTTGGAATGTGCAACCATGAGCTTGCGCATTATCTTCAAACAACAATAGATTATGGCGACGACAGATGTCGGAAATACGCTCTGTCATAGCACAACGACCATAGAGATGAACGATCATCACAGCCCTGGTGCGCTCAGAGATATACTGTTCGATAAGCGAATCGTCGATTTGGAAGGTGTCGATATTTGGCTCTACCAATACTGGAACCAAACGACAATCGGTGATAGAAAGAATTGTTGCTATATAGGTGTTGGCAGGAACAATAACTTCGTCGCCCTCTTTCAGTTTGCCAAGTTCTATATATCCACGAAGCATGAGGCGAAGGGCATCAAGACCATTGCCACACGACACACAATGGCGTGTACCGATATATTCTGCATACTGCTCTTCGAACGCCTTTACCGATGCTCCCTGCAGATACCATCCGCTACAAACAACGGCATCAACGGCATGACGAATTTCCTCGCCATGCATATCTGTTATTCGCTTTAGTTCAAGATATTTGATGTTCATAGTTTATATCGGATGTTTATATAGATTCCACTTGTCAAATGTTTATAGCTCCCATTGATACCAATCGTAGCATACGCCTCTACCTCCAAATCCTTCCTTTTGGAATATCAGAGGTTCGTTGAGATATGCTCCACCCTGCTCGGTAGACTTACCGAAATCGAAATAGCGGCAGTTGGCATACACCTTATTTATAATATAGTCGAACAGCAGGTCTAAGGCTCCATGCTTCTTGCCTTCTACTGATGCTGAGATATACTGAGTATGCACTACTTGGGGTGTGACATAAATAAGGGTTCCACCCACAATCTCGCCATTCATCTTTGCAACATATAGTCTGATGTTGTTTGGGAAACGCGACATCAAGAGCTTCATCTCGCTAGCTGTATGTACAGGTTTTGCATTATAGCGATTACCGAGGTTATCCTCCAGCACATGCCAAAAACCATCTACATCATTGCTCTCGCCAACTTCGATATTTAGCGAAAGAGCCTTGCGTATGCCCGACTTTCGAGATTCGGCAAACTTCAGCTTATTATCAATAACTATAGTTGAAGCAATATTGCGAGATATTAGTTGCGCTTTGCACTTCCAAGTCAAAGCATAGAGGTCTTCCTCAGATGGATATTGTTGGTATATCCATGGCAAAGCCTTATATACAACTTTAGATATACCATTTTCGCGAAGCCAA
>HF994195.1:10722-17832 GCA_000436915.1 Prevotella sp. CAG:1092
CAAGAGTTCAGACTATCGAAGCATTCCAAGACATCTTCTACGGTAGCCTTTTTATCAAGCAATAGTCCGCCATAGGTTAGTCCCTGATGCGAATAGAGAGTATCGCCAGCTACATTAGCGGGCAACACCGCCTTGAGTTTACCTTTATAATAAAACATAAAGGAGTTGTCATCGAAGCGGTCGGCATGATAGTCCATGTAGTTGCGATCAAAGAGGAATGTGGCATTGCGAGCTTTGCTCACAAAGGAGTTCCATAGTTCCTTATCTTCTCGTCTATATCTTCTGATTTCCATTCTGTATTCTTAAGCCTCAGTTATTGCAATTTGTTTAGCGATTCTTCACCCATTGCTTGAAGTCGTCGTAGTTGCGAATATAGTCATTCTCGTCGTAATGGTCGTCGCAAAGCACCAAACAAACAGCACCTGGCGAGAAATAGTCTTCCGAGCTCCATTCGCCAGCTTCTACAAGCAATCCCTTATAAGGATTGTCTAACAAGAAAGATTTATTCTCTATTCCGTCGTCTACATTTACCGTAAAACTGCCACCTATGGCAATAAGCAACTGGCGAAGTTGCTTATGGGCATGGGCTCCACGCGACTTTCCTTCGGGCACATTATAGTTCCAGAACACACGCTTCACCTCAAAAGGAATATCCTTCATTGCTTCAACCACAGAGAGGTCACCACGATGGTCGCCGAAATGCGGAATATCAATAAATCTTGTTTTCATATTATAATAATGAGGGTGTGTCAAAACGACGCAAATATCACGCCTTTTCTGACACACCCTCTTTGTTATAGATTATTATTTCTTCATATAAGGGTCGGTGCCGAGAACTGTTGCGGCAAGACGCTTAGCCTTTTCGCGTAGCTGGTCTGTACCATCAGCCACTTCGCCATAGCATAATACTACGCCCATACGACGACCTACATGTGCTTCTTCCTTTCCGAAGATGCGGATGCGTGTGCGGTCTTCCTTCAAAGCGTCAACAAAGTTGTATGGCAAAGGATCGTTGGTTTCTGATGGCGACAAGATTACGGCACTTGCTCCTGCATGCTCAAGATGGATGCCAGCGATAGGCAATCCCATAACAGCACGGAAATGCAACTCAAACTCTGAGAGGTTTGTAGTGTGACCAAGAGTTACCATACCTGTGTCGTGTGGACGTGGTGAAAGTTCGCTGAATATCACCTCGCCTTGCTTAGACAAGAAGAATTCTACGCCCCACAAGCCTGCACCTGTCAATGCCTTTGTAACCTCAGCTGCTATATGCTGTGCCTTAGACAAAGCCTCATCAGAGATAGCAAATGGTTGCCAGCTCTCGCGATAGTCGCCACCCTTTTGTACATGTCCTATTGGAGGACAGAAGAGTGTAGGACCATCCTTTTGGGTAATAGTGAGAAGAGTGAACTCAGAATCGAAGTCGATAAACTCCTCGATTATCACCTCTTTCACATCGCCACGGCTACCTTCCATAGCATCCTTGAAAGCTTGCTGTAGTTCATCATCATTATGAACATAGCTCTGACCATGACCCGACGACGACATCAAAGGCTTAACGACACATGGGAAGCCTATCTCGTCGGCAGCAGTCTTAAACTCTTCGAAAGTCTTAGCATAGAAATATTTTGCTGTGCGAAGTCCTAATTCCTTAGCTGCAAGGTCGCGGATGGCACGACGATTCATAGTGTAGTTTACCGCCTTGGCACTTGGCACCACCTGTATGCCCTGTGCTTCATAGTTGAACAATCGCTCGGTGCGGATAGCTTCTATCTCTGGTACGATGATATCAGGATTGTGCTTAGCCACAACTCTATCGAGTGCATCACCATCGAGCATAGAGAAAACTTCTCTCTCGTCAGCCACCTGCATGGCTGGTGCATTGTCGTAGCGGTCGCAAGCTATCACATACTGACCGGCACGCTTTGCGGCAATGACAAACTCTTTGCCCAGTTCTCCTGAGCCTAACAACAATATCTTTTTCATGATTTATCGTTTAGAATACATGTTATCGTAATATTTCTGATAGTCGCCAGAGGTTACATTGTCGAGCCACTCCTGGTTGTCGAGATACCAACGTACTGTTTTCTCTATACCCTCTTCAAACTGCAAAGAAGGCTCCCAGCCAAGCTCACGCTGAAGCTTTGTAGAGTCGATAGCATAGCGAGCATCATGACCCAAGCGGTCGGTAACGTATGTGATAAGATCCATATCCTCGCCTTCCTTTCTGCCAAGCAGACGGTCTACAGTCTTTATCACAACCTTGATGATATCGATGTTCTTCCACTCATTGAAACCGCCAATATTATAAGTCTCAGCAATCTTGCCTTTGTGGAAGATAAGGTCGATAGCTCTTGCATGGTCTTCTACGAAGAGCCAGTCTCTCACGTTCTCACCCTTGCCGTATACTGGCAATGGCTTGCGATGGCGAATGTTGTTGATAAACAAAGGTATCAACTTCTCTGGGAACTGGTAAGGACCATAGTTGTTAGAGCAGTTGGTAACGATGGTAGGCATGCCATAGGTATCGTGGAAAGCACGTACGAAGTGGTCGCTACCAGCCTTTGATGCAGAATATGGTGAATGTGGATTATATTTTGTTGTCTCAAGGAAGAAGTCTTCACCATAAGCCTCATGGTGTTCTGCCGAAGAAGCCTTAGTGGTGAAAGGAGGCTTGATGCCTTCTGGATGAGTCATAGTCAATGCGCCATACACCTCATCGGTAGAGATATGATAGAATCTTTTGCCTTCATACTTCTCAGGCAACGACTCCCAATACAACTTAGCAGCCTGGAGCAAGGTGAGAGTTCCCATCACGTTTGTTTTAGCGAATGTGAATGGATCCTTGATACTACGGTCTACATGGCTCTCGGCAGCGAGGTGGATGATACCATCAACCTTTTCGTCTTGCATAAGTTTGTAGAAGGCATCGAAGTCGCAGATATCCATCTTCACGAATTTATAATTTGGCTTATCCTCAATATCCTTGAGGTTAGCAAGGTTTCCTGCGTAGGTAAGCTTATCAAGGTTGATAATTCTGTACTCAGGATACTTGTTTACAAAGAGGCGTACTACATGGCTACCTATGAAGCCTGCACCACCAGTGATGACGATTGTTTTCATCGCTATATGTTTTAATTCGAGTTTATAATCATTTTTATGTTTACGGCAGACTAATATTTGTGATATTTGATTTAAATATTATGTCCACCTAATGTAATAACTTCACAATCAGTAAATTTATTGCCTTCGATGGTAAGTCTTACCAAAGTTCTTTCCTTATGCCACCCCTGCATGCCTGCAGCACCAGGGTTTATATGTAGCAAATTTAGGGTTTTATCAAACTTCACCTTCAAGATGTGTGAATGACCAGAGATGAAGAGTTGTGGTGGCGAAGCGTATATTTGACCGACTATGCTACGGTCGTAGTTGCCAGGATATCCTCCGATATGTTTCATCAACACTTCTACATCCTCACACTTCCATCGCAGAGTTTCGGTAAACAATCTTCTCAAGTCACCACCATCGCAGTTGCCATACACGGCTCTCAAAGGTGCTATTTCTCTAAGCTTATCAGCAATCTCCATAGAGCCTATGTCGCCAGCATGCCATATCTCATCGCAGTCTTTGAAATAGTGAGCATACTTGTCGTCCCAATAGCTATGGGTGTCGCTAATTATTCCTATACGCTTCATGGTGCGGAATTATTTTGCAGCTTTGATGAAGTTGGCTATAAACTCAGCCGTTTGCTCTATGCCAGGTATCGACGAGTCTACACAGAGGTCGTAGCTCGAAGCATGTCCCCACTTCTTGCCTGTATAGTAGTTATAGTATTTAGAGCGCTCGTCTTCTTTGTCTTCGATAAATTTGCGAGCTGCATTTTTATCTATGCCCATACGCTTGCTAACATTCTCTATACGGCTTTCAATATCTGCAGTAATAAATATGCTTATGGCATTTGGCTCGTCGCGCAATATATAGTCGGCAGCACGACCAACGAATACACACGAGCCTTCGCTTGCTGCCTTCTTTATAGCCTCACTCTGAAACAAGAAGAGGTTTTCTTCAGAGAAGTTGTTGTGATACATATTGCTATCGCCAACCAACGGGGCATGCATATGGAAGAGCGACTTCAAGAAGCCTCGCTGTTCATCGTTTTGCTCAAAGAATTTCTCCGAGAACCCACTTTCCTTAGCAGCAAGGTTCAGCAACTCTTTATCCAAGAGTCGGCAACCAAACTTGTCGGCAAGGATGCGGGCTATTTCTCCTCCGCCACTTCCTATCTGTCTGCCGACGTTTATTATAATTTTATTCTTGTCTTCCATATTGATTCTCCTTATGTTGAAGTTTGAACTTATGCATATATACTATCATTATCCATGCCGTTACCACAGATGCTATGAAGTCGGATACTGGTTGTGCCAACCATACTCCGTCAAGTCCAAACCATATTGGTAGCAATGCCAAGGCTGGCAACAGGAATAACAACTGGCGCGACAACGACAGGAAGATGCTTATCTTCACCTTGCCGATACATTGGAAGAAATTGGTTATCACCATCTGATAGCCAACTATCGGTAACATCAGCATCATTCTGCGCATGCCATGAACGGTGGTTTCAATGAGATGTTGGTCGGTAGTGAAAAGGCTTACACATTGGCGTGGAGCCAACATTGCCAAAAACCATCCTAATATCATTATCACAGTAGCTGCAATTATTGAGAGCTTCACCACCTGCATCATTCTGTCCAACTTCTGTGCGCCATAGTTGTAGCCAGCTATAGGCTGCATACCTTGGTTGATACCCATCACAAACATGACGAAGATAAACACTATGCGGTTGGCAATACCAAAGGCTCCCACCGACATATCGCCACCAAATCTCACCAACTGGTTATTGATGAATATCACCACCATACAGGCACACACGTTCATTGAGAATGGCGAAATACCTATACCTATGATATTCTTCATCAAGTCGCCACGTAGGGAATATATTCCTCGTTTCAAGTGGATTAACTCTTTAGGATTTGAGAATATCCAGAACTGCCATATCAGAGCCACAAGCTGCGACAATACTGTAGCATAGGCGGCTCCACGTATGCCAAGACCGAATGTCCAGATGAACAATGGGTCGAGAATGGAGTTAAGCACCACGGTAAACATGGTAGCATACATGGCATGGCGTGGTTTGCTGGCTGAGCGCAACACGGCATTCATACCGAAGTATAGATGTGTGATAGCATTGCCAAGCAATATTATCTCCATATAGTCGCGAGCATATACTATCGTCTGATCGCTTGCTCCAAAGAAACGAAGTATGGGATCGAGAAACATTAAGCAGATAGCACAAAACGTTACTCCTATTATTATATTCAGCGTAATGGTGTTGCCCAATATGTTCTCTGCCGTGCGATAGTCTTTCTGTCCTAATTTCACCGACATCAATGTCGAAGCACCTACTCCAATAGCTGCTCCGAAAGCTGCCGAAAGGTTCATAAACGGGAATGTGATTGCCAATCCCGATATCGCCATAGCTCCCACTCCCTGTCCTATGAAGATGGAGTCTACCATATTATATAGCGACGATGCCGTCATAGCAATGATTGCAGGAATAGCATACTGCATAAGCAGTTTTCCCACGGGCTTCGTCCCTAATTCCAATGTTGCTTGCCTGTTATCCATTTCTTTTTTCTGCAAAGTTACGAAAAAAACGACAAAACAGCAGTAATATTCCATATTTTATAATGTATAATTCCACATTTTACAATGTATATTTGGTAATTATCCTTTTTAACATTAAATTTGCAGTAGATAAGATAAAACAAAATATGCCTATATCTTCTACATCAAATCTAATCACACACCCCAAACATATACTTACCAAGATTTCCATCATCCTTGGCATGCTGATATTGTTTTGCCTCACGCCTGCGGTTGCTCATATCGTTGGAGACAATGGCGCTACCAATATCCAAGGCGACAAGATGATAGCATATCCTGGCGGCAAGGCTTTCTTTTTCCGCTTGTATCTTTCTGATAAGCATAATACGCCCTACTCTCTCGACAATCCAAGCGAATTTCTTTCGCCTAAAGCCATCACTCGCCGCAATCGTCAGCAGCTATGCATCGACTCTACAGATATTCCTGTAGTAAAACAATATATTGATGCCATAGCTAATAGCGGACTTCAGGTTGTAGGCACAAGCCGATGGCACAACACGGTTTTGGTTCGCACCAAGGATGCCGATATACAGTCTATCACAGCCTCCTTGCCCTTCATTACAAAATCAGAGCTTGTATTCACCACTCCTGATTCCATACTGCCTACTCATCGTAAAACATATCATGAGAGCCTATTGCCTACTCCTCTTGTAAATAACAAGAGCACTTTCTATGGTGCTGCTGACATGCAGATTTCAGCCATTAATGGTAAGCAACTGCATGCTAAAGGCTTCCGCGGAAAAGGAATGACGATAGCCATCCTGGATGGTGGTTTTATGAATGTCGACCGCATACCATCACTAAAGAATGCTAACATCATCTGCAAACGCAATTTCGTGGCTGATGGTTGCAAGGATGTTTGCAATGAAATAGATCATGGCACCAAGGTGCTGTCAACCATGGCTACCAGCGAGCCAAACGTCTTCGTAGGCACCGCTCCCGCTGCTCGCTATTTACTGCTACGAAGTGAAGACTATAACACCGAGTCGCGTGTGGAAGAAGACTATTGGACTATGGCTGCCGAATATGCCGACTCTATGGGTGTCGACATCATCAACTCCTCGCTTGGCTACCATCACTACGACAACGACACTCCGTCTACTGCCTATCGCTATAGCCAACTTGATGGCAAGACTACTTTCATCTCGCAGTCGGCATCTATGTTAGCTCGTAAGGGCATCATTCTTGTAAATAGTGCAGGCAACGAGGGTATCGGCACATGGAAGAAGATTAATTTCCCTGCCGATGCCACAGACATTCTTTCTGTTGGTGCCATACGTCCAGACAGCGTGAATGCAGCCTTTAGTTCTATCGGTAATACTGTCGATGGAAGAATTAAACCTGATGTCATGGCTCCTGGTGCTCCAGCTGCAGTTATCACAGGCA
>HF994195.1:17866-23106 GCA_000436915.1 Prevotella sp. CAG:1092
ATCTGAAGATATGGGCACATCCTTCGCTGCTCCTGTCGTCTGCGGCATGGTAGCATGCCTATGGCAAGCCAACCCCACAAAAACCGCTACCGAGATTATCTCCATAGTTCGCAATTCCGCCTCGCAATCAGCCTCTCCCGACAATATCTTCGGCTATGGCATTGCCAACTTTGGAATAAAGAAAAAATAAAACCCGAAGCTTAAGGCTAAAATAAAGCCCAAAAACTTAAGGCCAAAATACCCCCCCCAAAAAAAACTTAAGGCCAAAATAAAACCCGAAACATAAGGCTAAATATATAGCCAAGCGTTTTGCTCTGAAGGGTTGCGTTCGGTGCAGCTCGGCTGCATCGCTTTCGCTTCCCTCCGCCCCTACAATACCCCCAAATAAAAAAAACAAAGAAATATGAAATACGAAGAAGCCATAAAGAACCTTGAGTCGATAGTCTCGATGATGGAATCAGGCAAGCTGGACCTCGACCAGCTTGAAGAAAAGTTAAAAGAGGCGCAGCAGCTCATCAAGCTCTGCCGCGACAAGTTAACAAAAACCGATGAGGAAATAAGCAAACTGCTACAGCAATGAGCACCTTCTCTCTTTTCTCGCAACCTGCCAACATAGAGCCTACCACCCCAAGCAACCTTTCTGCCGACACAAGCGACCTTGTTTCTCATTCCCCCATCTTGTCGCTCTTTGAGCTCAACAATATGGTGCGTGATACCCTCGAATGTTCCATGCCAGACTCTTACTGGGTGCAGGCAGAAATCTCCGAGGCTCGCGAAGTGCGCGGTCATTGCTATATGGAGCTTATCGAAAAAGATGAAGGCTCTGCTACTCCTATTGCTCGTGCCTCGGCAAAATGCTGGAGTTCTAAATGGCAACGCATAAAAGCTGCTTTCATAAAAGCCACAGGCGAAATGCCACATCCTGGCATGAAGGTATTGCTCTCTGTTTCTGCAAACTTCCACGAGGCTTACGGCTTTTCGTGGATTGTCGACGACATAGATCCTTCATACACCCTTGGCGACATGGCACGCAAACGTCTTGCCATCATCAATGAGCTTAAGGCGCAAGGGGTGTTCGATATGCAACGTCAACTCTCGTTGCCTATGTTTGCTATGCGCATAGCTGTTATCTCAAGTGCCAATGCTGCAGGCTATGGCGACTTCTGCAATCAGATTGCCGACAATGAATATGGTTTCAAATTCCGCACCCAGCTATTCCCTGCCATCATGCAGGGCGAACAGGTAGAGGCTTCGGTGATAGAAGCTCTCAACAAGATAAATGATGAGGCTGATAGTTTCGATGTCGTTGTCATCATTCGTGGCGGTGGTGCCACAGCCGACCTTAGTGGCTTCGATACCTTGCGCTTAGCTGAGAATGTTGCCAACTTCCCATTACCTATCATCACAGGTATTGGTCACGAGCGCGACGAGAGTGTGCTCGACCTCGTAGCTCATCACAACGTGAAGACTCCTACTGCCGCTGCGGCATTCTTGATAGACCATCTTGCTTTGGTTGCCAACTATCTTGACCAAGCATCTCAGCGCATCAGTAATATCATAACCTATCGCCTACAAACCGAGCGCATGCGCACTCAGCGACTTGCCGAGCGTATACCGCTGCTCTTCTCAACCGTAAAGGTCAACCGCGAGGCATATATCGCCACGCTATACTCACGACTTGAGAATTCGCTGCGCAACTATTTCACAAACCAAGCCCACAAGCTCGACATGCTGGAACAGCGCACTAAGCCTCTCGATCCTATGCTCATGCTACAACGTGGCTACACCATAACAACCCACAATGGGCATATCATCAGAGATATAAAGGATATAGAACCAGGCGACGAGATTGTAACCACAACAGTAAGCGGAAGTATCAAATCGACAGTAAAAGAATAAAATTTAGCATTATTTGTTGCATAGCATAATAATATTTGCTACTTTTGCAAAAATAATAATAACATAACATCATCTAAATATAATATTATTATGAAGAATTTGGATTGGGAAAAGTTGTCATTTGGCTATATGCCAACCGACTACAACGTACGTTGCTACTATCGTGATGGCAAATGGGGCGAAATAGAAGTTTGCTCCGACGAGTACATCAAACTGCACATGGCTGCCACCTCGCTCCACTATGGTCAGGAGGCTTTCGAGGGTCTTAAGGCATACCGTTGTCCAGACGGCAAAGTGCGTGTGTTCCGTATGGAAGAGAATGCTGCACGTTTGCAGAGCACCTGCCGTGGCATCATGATGCCTGAGGTTCCTACAGAACTTTTCTGCGAAATGGTAAAGAAAGTGGTACGTCTCAACCAGGAGTACATCCCTACTTATGAGAGCGGAGCTACACTATATGTTCGTCCATTGCTTATTGGTACAAGCGCACAGGTAGGCGTTCACCCAGCTAACGAATATCTATTCCTCATCTTCGTAACTCCAGTAGGTCCTTACTTCAAGGGTGGTTTCTCAAGCAATCCTTATGTCATCATCCGCGACTTCGACCGTGCAGCACCTCTTGGCACCGGTACCTACAAGGTAGGTGGTAACTATGCTGCGAGCCTCAAGGCAAACTCTATAGCTCACGCTAAGGGTTATGCAAGCGAGTTCTACCTCGACTCTAAGGAAAAGAAATACGTCGACGAGTGTGGTGCTGCCAACTTCTTCGGTATCAAGAACAACACTTACGTTACTCCAAAGTCAACCTCTATCCTTCCTTCTATCACCAATAAGAGCCTTATGCAGATTGCAGAAGACCTCGGCATGAAGGTTGAGCGTCGCCCTGTTCCTGAAGAGGAACTCGATACATTCGAGGAGGCTGGAGCATGTGGTACAGCTGCTGTTATCTCGCCAATTTCTCACCTCGACGATATGGATACTGGCAAGGTCTACAACTTTGGCGACAAGCCAGGTCCTTGGTCAACCAAGCTCTACGAAACTCTCCGTGGCATCCAGTATGGCACAGTAGAAGACAAGCATGGTTGGACTACCGTAGTCATCGAATAATCAATAGGTTTTCTACAATAACTAACAAAGCCACCAAGCATAATTGCAAGGTGGCTTTGTTTCTTTTTACTGATACCTGAGTATAGTCCTTTTTAGAAGTTTTGATAAACTTTTAAAAGTAAGG
Organism: Prevotella sp. CAG:1092; assembly: GCA_000436915.1. Classification (GTDB taxonomy): domain Bacteria; phylum Bacteroidota; class Bacteroidia; order Bacteroidales; family Bacteroidaceae; genus Prevotella. The sequence continues at coordinate 20,997 of HF994195.1, forward strand.
AGTCAGATTCAACGCTCTTATCATTCGAAACGTTCATGACGTTTGAAACTTTTCCTACTCTTACGCTATCATCTTTAGCAGATGGAGCTATAATAGAGCATGTGAGCATTATTAAAAGCGCAAGTAATACTTTATTCATATCTTTACTGAACCCATTTAATAACGATTTGCAGGCGCAAAGATATAGCTTATTTTATTACCAAACAAGTTCATAATGGTTCACTTGTAAAAACATTTAGTTATAACATCATTACAGCCTATTATCCATGCGTATAATAAGCCTACACAACTTTTCTTTTAAAATATTTGTCGAAGAAGAAATAAAGGTGTAACTTTGCCGAAACAAAATAGTTATTTTATAAAAACGAAGCAACATGTCATCAAAGGTAAAGAGAACAAAAAACATATCGAAACTATACAAAGACATCCTTGATGTTGAAAAAGGAAATGTCAAGAAGTTCGATTCTCTAGAGAAAATGATGAAATGTCTTGATGCATAATGTATAAACTACTATTTTATTATCTATAAATTTATTGCATGGGAAAAGGAAAATTAGCTAAATTCGCAGAGATGGAAACGTTCAACAACGTGTTCCAATATCCATATTCAGTTATAGACAACGTGCCTTTCGAAATGAAAGGTAAATGGCGTGAAGAATTCTTCAAAAACGATAATCCTATAGTTCTTGAGCTTGGTTGCGGAAAGGGAGAATATGCTGTAGGCATGGCACGAATGTTTCCTAATATCAACTTCATCGGAGTAGATATCAAGGGCGCACGCATGTGGACTGGTGCCAAGGCTGCTATCGAAGAAGGATTGCCTAATGTGGCTTTCCTCAGAACAAATATCGAGATTATTGATCGCTTCTTCGCAGATGGCGAGGTGCAGGAAATATGGCTCACATTCAGCGACCCACAAATGAAGAACGAGCGTAAACGTCTTACTTCCACTTACTTCATGGAGAGATACAGACGATTCTTGGTAGATGGTGGTTTAATACACCTAAAGACCGACTCTAACTTCTTGTTCACCTACACCAAGGAAATGGTGAAAGAGAATAAGCTGGAAGTAGAAATGTGTACAGACGACCTTTATCATGCCACCGACCTCGACGAGGGCACAAAGAGCATATTGGGCATCAGAACCTACTACGAGTCTATGTGGCTTGAGCGTGGTTTGAACATCAAATACATAAAGTTCAAGCTTCCTAAGGAAGGCACACTCACAGAGCCTGACGTAGAAATTGAATACGACGACTATCGTAGCTACCATCGCGAAGGCCGTAGCGGAAAGATTAAGAAGAATCAGGAACCTAAAACAAAGAAAATACAGCTATAAAACATAAAAGAGAGCATCCTATCACGGATGCTCTCTTTTATGTTATTTATACTTTTTAGTAAAGTCGAAATTAGGCATCTAATGATACTTTGCAAAGTAATACGTGATACTTTGCAAAGTATCACGTAATACTTGGACAAGTATCACGTAATACTTTTTTCGGCATATTTTCCGGTATAATCTATTTCTAAGTTATCATCTATTTCTTAGATGCACGAATGAAATATGCTATCAAGAGGATGTAGGCTACGAGAGAGCATACCTCGGAGAGTGGGTTTGCCCACCATGTGTCGGCAATAGAGAATTCTATGCCACCAAACTTCAGCAATGCACTAACTACTCCCATCAAAGCACCACCAGCAATAAAGCCGCTTGCGATGAGTGTACCCTTTTCGCCACGCTCGTTGTTAACCTTTGCATCCTTGCTGCGAGAAGTCACATACCAGTTAACAGCACCACCTACTACCAATGGCACATTCAACTCTAAAGGAATAAACATACCCAAGGCAAATGCCAAAGCAGGAATCTTCAACCATGTAAGGATGATGGCAAGCAAAGCACCGATGCCATACAATATCCAAGGAGCGCCTACGCCATTCATCAAAGGATCGATTACTGCAGCCATAGCGTTAGCCTGTGGTGCAGAAAGAGCGCCTGAAGCAAAACCATAGGTTTCGTTCAATAGCATCATCACACCTCCAACGGTGAGTGCGCTGACGAGGGTGCCAAGGAATTTCCACGACTCTTGTTTCTTTGGTGTAGTACCAAGCC
>HF994195.1:23135-26949 GCA_000436915.1 Prevotella sp. CAG:1092
CCCACCTTAGGGTCTGTGATGAAACCTCCTGCCATAGAAAGTGCAGTACAAACTACACCACCCATAATCAAAGCAGCAAGCATGCCGCCAGTACCCTTCAAGCCTACTGCCACCATCACTACCGAAGCAAGGATAAGGGTCATAAGGGTCATACCAGATACAGGGTTTGAACCAACTATGGCGATGGCATTAGCAGCTACGGTAGTGAAGAGGAATGCTATAACCGTGACAAGCAAAATGCCAACAACGGCAAACAGCAAATTGCCCTCAAGAACACCAAACAAAAAGAACAAGAATGTGATGAGGATGGTAACTACAGAACCAATAGCGATGAGCTTGAAAGAGATGTCGAGCTGAGTGCGCTTAGGTTTCTCTACATCTGCACTCTTGCCTTTAATCTCTGTAGCTGCCAAAGAAACAGCACTCTTGATGATACCCCAACTCTTGATGATACCGATGATACCAGCCATAGCGATACCGCCGATACCAATGCTACGAGCATAAGCGCGGAAGATTTCTTCTGGCGACATGGCACCTACTGTCTTGACGATAGTTGGATCCCAAGTGTTGAGCACCTGGTCGCTAAAGATAACAGCCATACCAGGCACGATGAGCCACCACACAGCCAAAGAGCCGAGAGTGATATAGAGTGCATACTTCAAGCCAACGATATATCCAAGACCAAGCACGGCAGCACCGGTATTAATCTTGAAAACAAGCTTTGCCTTGTCAGCAAGGTCAACGCCCCATCCTACCACACGCGATGTAAAATTCTCGTTCCACCATCCTGCAGAGCTAACGATGAAGTCGTAGAGACCACCCACGACTCCTGCCAAAAGCAAAGGCTTTGCTTGGTCGCCACCCTTAGCTCCCGACACCAGCACCTGAGTGGTGGCAGTAGCCTCAGGGAAAGGATACTTGCCGTGCATATCGCTAACGAAATACTTACGGAAAGGTATCAAAAACAAAATACCAAGAACACCACCAAGGGCAGAAGCCATGAATATCTTGAAGAATGATGTTGTCATCTCGGGATATTTGGCCTGCAAAATATAGATGGCAGGTAAAGTGAAAATAGCACCTGCTACCACGGCACCCGAACAAGCACCGATACTCTGAATGATGACATTCTCGCCAAGAGCCTTAGAACGTTTTGTTGCTGTGCTCACGCCTACTGCAATGATGGCAATAGGGATAGCAGCTTCAAACACCTGACCCACCTTCAAGCCTAAATAGGCTGCGGCAGCCGAGAATAGCATAGCCATCACGATACCCCAAGTAACCGACCATGCGTTTACCTCAGGATATGAAACCTCAGGCTTCATAATAGGAGTGTACTCTTCGCCTGGCGAGAGCTCACGGAATGCATTTTCGGGCAATTGCATATGCCCTTCGTTTTGTTCTTTCATTTTACTTTATAAAGAATTATTTTATCTGTTTCTTTCCATTCTTTATCACAATGCCACGCATTGTCTTTGCAGCCTTAATTCCACCAAGGGTGAAAGCATCGGCGTTAGCAGCATTGGTATAGATACCATTTATGCCTGTTGGGTCGGCAGCTACAGGAAGAGTGATGGCATCGGCAGGAATTACAACTACAGGTATAGCCATAAGATCCTTGATGTAAGCATGATTGTTGCCAATATTAACAGAAGCAGCTGTTACCATCTGCCATGTGCCGTCAACGAGGATATAGCATCCCTTCTTCACAGTATTCTTAAAGAAACCAGCCATACCATTCTCGGCAGCTAAAGGCTGTACGAGCTTGGTGCCGCTCTCAAGGAATATAGCGTCTGCATCATCATTAATATATATGTAAGGACGACCAGCCTCGAGCTTTTCTACAGGCGATAGTACCACAAGTGTAGCAGCCTCATTACGACCAGTAACGGCATAAGCCTTTATATTCTTAGTAGGCTCTGCATTGTAAGGCAAGCAGAGAGTCTCCCACTTGTTGGCCTCAGATGTGCGAAGATAAGCAGGAAGATAAAGTAGCGAGAAGTCTGTAGCACACCACCAGCCTTCGCTCTTATCACCCTTACTATCTGTAGTAGCATATTTGCGCCAAGCATTGTCGATGGCATTAGTCTTCGACGATGCGAAACCAATAGTAAACTCTTCGCCCTCGTTGATAAATATAGAATCGGTAGTAAGAGTTTGGAAAGCCTGGTCAGCACGAACATCCGGAACATCCATATAGTGCCATGACAATTGTGGCGATACCGCCTTGTCTGATGCAGAAGAGATGAAAGCATGCTGATCAGAGAGACAATAATGGAATGTGGCAGCCTTGCATTGTGCACGATAATATCCCGACTCCACAGCCTTAACCGTTTGGTTAATCTCAAGAGTGGCAGCATCGCCTTCTGAAGCCGAATGTCCGCTCCACCATGCGTTCCAACAAGTTTTACCGAGCTTTGTAGCAGTCTTTTGGTCGCCATCCTTTACTGTTCCAGCCTTACCATTCCAACCATCAGCGGCTGCAAAGCTTGGATTCTGAATCTTAGCACCTGGAGTAGAAAGATAAGAATAGTCTACATCGGTTGCTTCATTGTTTGGAACATCTTCTGCAGAACCATTGTCTGCAGCAAGTGCAGCCTCGCGAGAATCGTAGACAGGAGCGAGATAGAATTTATCAAACTGTGCCTTTGAACCCAGCCAACGGTAGCGAAGTATGAGGTTTGTGAAATCTTCAGAATCAAAAATAGCTGTTTGCTTCTGCCATTTGCCACAATCTGTAAGCGTGCTTACAGTCTTTGTTTCAGCTGTACCATCTGCAGAAAGGCTAAGTTTCTGATAACTACCTGTATTATTCTTTGTCATTACGCCGAAATAATACTTACATCCCTTCTCGATGGTGAAATTACGAGCCAAAGAGCCTTCGCCTGTAGCACCAGTATGCATCCAAGACTGTAAGTAGGCATCCTTGTCACCCTCAGCACCACCAAAAGGCACTACTTGGAAACCAGGCTGCGAAGCTGGCTTTGCTGTTGCATCATTCCAGTCAGTAAGACCATCGTTGAATTCACCATTAGTGATGATATTCTTACCTATATAATATTCTTTGCCATTAGCAACTACTACGTCGCCCACCTTGTCGATTGTACGGAAGCAAGTAGCCTCATTAGAATAGCGATTAACGCCATTTAAGGTTACTATATGAATGCGGTAGGTATCGCCAAAGGCAAGTCCCTCTTTACTGATACTATATGAAGCAGGAATTTCCTTCTGGAAAGGAGTATCTATTTCCACCCATTTGTCGCCAACTTTTTTCTCTATAACCATAGAGCGATTGTATTCGCCATTTGGTTCATAGAAAGAGAAGTTTGTGGTGTTGTCGACATCGTTCCATGTTACTACAAGACTGGAAGGATTGTGCATGTCTGGCTGCTTTGGAGTAAATCCTTTACCAGAATTGAAAGCAAGACCAGAATTCTTCTCTGCATAATATTTACCAGAAGGAGTTAGCTTATTGCCACCGAGCCACACACGACGACAATCTTGTACAGCGTTGTATGCTGCATAGCGCTCAATATAGTCGGTAGCCTCAAGACCATCGATGATTGGAGCAAAGTGCTGTTTGTGGATAGCATAGTTGGCATCATTACCATCGGTATTGCTACCAGGCCATCCAGTCCAGTTGGCACCATAGTTCATCTCTGTGATCCATATTGGACGACCTGTACGCTCGTGGATTTGCTTTAGCTGACTCTTCCAACTTTCCCAATCAGAATACCAATAGGCATGCACGCAAACAAAGTCGCAACGCCATCCGCGAGCATCGATAGAGTCGATAAACTGATATAGCCAATTA
>HF994195.1:27002-34584 GCA_000436915.1 Prevotella sp. CAG:1092
AGTCGCTTACCTGTAGCCATCATCTTAGGCCAGTTTTTCAACACCTCGCTTACTGAAGCTGGGTGCTCACGATCATCTGCTGTATTATCAGGTTCGTTATTGCCAAGAAGATTTGGCGATGTGCCATTAGATGCAAGATTCTCGAAACTTGGCCATCCCTCGTGGTGGTGTTGTACCACATATTCACGGTCTTTCCAGCTATTGTTTCCTGCATCCCAGTTGTAGCACCATGTGGTTTTCAGAGCATTATTAGCATCAGTACTATTACCACCAAAACCACGCTTGTTGGCATCATACCATCGCATTACTCTTACCGAAGTTACCTTTTGGTCAAGAATGGCAGGAAGATTAACCGTACGATTAGTTTTGTCGGCAATATATATACGGCTATAGCCTGTGCCATCAGCACGAGTGTTGAGGCAAACCATATATCCACGACGGATAGAAAAAGAACGGATTTTGTTATTAAAAGGACCACCAGTAAGATTCATCATCGAAGATGAAGGCTTAACAGAAAGAAATTGTCCACCCTGGTCTATATCGGTATACAATTTCAAAGGAGCATCGGCTTCAGAGAAAGGAAGAATCATAGTGCCATTGCGATGCAGACGCACTTGGCAGTTTTCGTCTTCCACAGCTGGTTGCCCATTAATTTTGATATAGGAAAGCCAATTAGAAGCTTCGCTTGGTTTTACTCCATGCAATATAACGATTGCATTTTCGGTATTTACGATGTCGACATTTCCTGTCTCCAAGAATGGAGTGGCAGAAGAAATTGCATAGTCGACATTGTCGGTAATGGAAACAGGAGTGCTCACCTGCTTCACATTTACTACGGTGTTGTCTGCATACGATATAAATGCAGCACAACTAAGCAGAATGGTTGATAAGATAGGTTTCAACATAAGTTGGTAAAATAAATAGTTGTTAGTTATTACAAGTTGCAAAGATAACAAAAATTATTTTTACCACAAAGACTTAAACGTCAAGATTTTCCTTTATCAACCACAGCGAGCCATAGAGCACGGCGCATATCGTCGCCAAGAGCATCAATGGCGACACGCCACTAAGGTCGATAGAAATAAGATACGACATGATATTGGCAAACATATTTTGCCAAACAACACGAAGAGAGGCTATGCCGCCGCATGTCAAAAACAACACTACGCCCAAGCATATGCACACTATCTGCCAGATGATATATGGGCGTGCCGACTGCTGCTGCGGTATGCACTGCATCACCTTTTCAGAAAATCCGTTGTCGGCTATCTGTTGCTTATGCTGGTCAAAGAATTGCTTCAACAATATATCATCTTTATTTTTCATATCCATTTTGTCTTAAAAAGGTTGAGAGTTTTTGTTTGCCTCTAAACAGGTGAGATTTCACGGTTCCTTGCGCCATGCCTGTTATCTCTACTATTCTGTCTATAGGCTCGCCTTCGATAATCTGAAGTGTTATACATGTACGCTCATTTTCTGAGAGCAATGCCAAAGCATGATAGATATCCATGCGCTCGGGGTCGTTGGCTATAGTACTACTCTTGCTCATAGCCTCCACACCATCCACATCGGCGACTGGATGTTGCCGCCTTGTGTAGTCGTAGAACACATTATAGGCTATACGAAACAACCAAGTAGAGAATCGCGAACGAGCCTGAAACTGATGCAAGCAAGTGTATGCCTTTATGAATGTGTCTTGTGCCAAGTCGTCGCTCAATGGCTCGTTGCCCAACGTCTGATTCAAGAAGAACCTTCTGATGGGCTGCTGATACTTCACGACAAGGCTATCGAAAGCCTTATTGTCGTGAAGCATACGCACACGCGTAACGAGCATTATATCATTGACGAGAGACATGGTAGTGTTTTGTGTTTAATGTGTAGTGTTTAATGTGTAGTGTATAGTGTTTAATGTTTATTTTTCGTCGTTGTTTGTATTGTTGTTTTTCGACTGCTTACGCGAAATCACAATCTGACCTATGCCATAGCAAGCCACGAGGAAACCGATACCTACGAGGACTGGGCTTTCTATTAACATACCCATAATTACCAAGCCAACGCCAATAGAAGTATTCTTCACGCCCTTTGCCCAATAGTCGACAGGAACAGGAGCTTTAGGCGCAGGAGCCGCTGTTGGCTGAGAGTGAGGTATTGCTGTTTGTTTATTTGCAGCACCGTCAGTAGACTCAGCAGTATAATCCTCAGCAGTATTGTCTGTTGGATTTGCGGCAGGGTTTGCCGTCATATTATTAAAGAATGACTGCACATTGGCATTTCTCGCTACGTCATCATTATGTCGCTTTATAAACCATCTCACAATAAGGGCAAGCAAGACAAGAGGCAAAAGTATAATTGCGAAAACAAACACCGAAATCAAGAGAAATATCACTATGCCCCATATGCCAAAACTAAAAATCTGTGACATTAATTTAATAGGAATATCTCTGACGCTCTCATCCCAATCGTCGTCGTCCATATCGTAGGTATAAGTGGCGTTGGTTGACGTGGTATCTACATCTGCTACTGCAGAGGTAGTATCCGAGAATGCCTCTATGGCATTGGCAGAGTCTGCTTTCTGGGTAGCCTTATTATCTACTTTTGTTGTTGTAGTTGTCGCTCCAGGATGATGGCGATGACGCTGAGCATCGGTAGGCAAAGAGAGACAAAGCATCAGGGATGCAATAACGGTGATAATGATTGAATGTTTCATTGCTATACTGTTGTTTTAGTTATTTTTTATACGTTTGACGAAGTGGATGCTCATTTAGTTGCAAATATACGAAAAAAAAACTATTTTTGCATACAAAATTAATATACGCACCATGACATTACCAAAAGACTTTGAACTATACACCCGCAATTTGATGGGTGAAAAGCTATACGAGGCTTTCAACCAAGGACTTTCCGAAGAGGCTCCTACAAGCATCCGCATAAACCCTTTTAAGGTTGATGCCGACAACATCATTCTTGGCAACGGCAACGAGCTTGTGCCATGGTGCAAATATGGTTATTATCTCAGCGGTCGACCTCCGTTCACCTTCGACCCTATGCTTCATTCTGGTGCCTACTATGTGCAGGAGGCATCGTCGATGTTCATCGACCATGTCGTCCGCCAGACCTTCGGCTCTGAGCCTATGAATGTTCTCGACCTCTGCGCTGCTCCTGGTGGCAAGTCTACTTGCGCCATGTCGGCATTGCCTGAAGGAAGCATGCTTTTCAGCAACGAACCTATCCGCCCTCGTGCCATGGTGTTGGCTGAAAACATCACTAAGTTTGGCAAAGACAATATGGTGGTCACTAACAACTATCCTGCCGACTACAAGAAAGCAAAGATGGTGTTTGATGCTATCATTGCAGATGTGCCATGCTCGGGCGAAGGAATGTTTCGCAAAGACGAGGGGGCGATAGCTGAATGGAGTACCGACAATGTGGAGAAATGCCGCAACTTGCAGCGTGAGATTGTTTCTGATATATGGAGCTGTCTGAAGCCTGGCGGCATCATGGTGTATTCCACTTGCACCTTCAATGCCCACGAGGATGAAGAGAATGCGGAGTGGATAGCTAAAGAGCTGGGTGCCGACTTCATAGAGGTGGAAACGGCTGAGGAATGGAATATCACTCCTGCTCTATGCGGCAACCTTCCTGCTTATCGCTTCATCCCTGGCATATCAAAGGGCGAGGGCCTCTTCATGACCATTCTTCGCAAACATGGCGACACTGGCAAGGCTGACAGCCAAAGGGATTTGCTGAAAGCGGCTGAGAAACGACTAAAGATTATTGCCAACGGCATAAAAGCGCCTGAGATAAAGGGCAAGCAGATTATACCTGACCATAGCGAGGCTATGAGCATCATGAGGGATAAGGCTAAATATCCTACTGTAGACATCGACTATGCTCAGGCTATTGCCTATCTTCGTCACGAGGCTATCACGCTCGATGCTGCGGCTCCTCGTGGCATAGTGTTGCTGACCTACAAGGATGTACCTCTTGGCTTTGCTAAAAACTTGGGCAACAGGGCCAACAACCTCTATCCTCAAGAATGGAGAATTAAGAGTACTCACATTCCTGCCGACTTTAGCGATATCATATCATGGCAAAGATAAATATCATAGCTGCCATAGACAACAACAGGGCTATAGGCTATCAAAACAAGTTGCTGTTTCATATCGATGAGGATATGAAGCATTTCAAGCAGCTCACCACGGGCCACACCATAGTGATGGGGCGTCGCACCTTCGAGTCATTGCCTAATGGTGCCCTACCCCATAGGCGCAATATTGTGGTTAGCACTACTATGAAACAAAGGGAGCTTGCAGAGGGCTACTCCTATCATAAGCTGCAGGGAATAGAGGTATTCTCAAGTCTCACCGAAGCCTTGGCTGCATGTGCCAACGAAGAAGACATATATATAATAGGTGGCGAAAAGATATATCAGCAAGCCATCGCCATTGCCCATCGCCTCTACCTTACCATCATCGATGCCACAGCCCCCAATGCCGACGCATGGTTTCCCTCCTTCGATGGTTGGCTGTTGAAAGAAGAATCCCCCCGCCAAGGCTATTCCTTTAGAGTTTATGAAAAGGTAAAAGGGTAAAAAAGTAAAAGGGTAAAAAGAGAAAAGAGGGTGTAGCAAAGTCATCATGCTTTGATACACCCTCTGTCTATATTATTGTTTGTGTATTGTCTTGAGTTAAGTTATAAAAACATTAAACACTAAACACTACACATTAAACATTACACATTAAACATTACACACTAAACATTCTCTGGCTCTTCATTTTCATCATCATCATCGTCGTCATCTGATAGATAGTCAGGAATAGGAATCTGACGATCAATAACAGCATTAAACGATACGATGGTTTCGCTACGAGAAAGACCTAATGGCTGTAGCTTATCGTGGATGATGTTGAGCAAATGGTGGTTGTTGAGAGCATAGATTTTCACAAACATGTCGTAGCCACCAGTAGTATAGTGGCATTCCACAACCTCTGGTATCTGCTTCAATTTATCTACCACACTATCAAAATGAGAAGGGTCTTTAAGGAAAAGACCAACATACGCACATGTTTCGTAACCTATCTTCTCAGGATTGATTACAAACTGCGAACCAAGCAGAATACCTGCACTAACAAGTTTCTGTATACGCTGATGGATAGCAGCACCACTAACGTTGCATGCTCGTGCCACCTCAAGGAAAGGAACGCGTGCATCTTGTGCTATCATTCCAAGAATCTTCTTGTCGAGAGAGTCTAAACGATGTGACATTTAATAAAGTTTGTTTTATTGGTTGCTTACATGATTACAAATAATTACATATAAGTCTTCACATAGGCAATTTGTTTATAATTTGTTTGCAAAGTTACAATTTATATTTTAGATTGCAACTAAATCAAACTATTTTTCGCTCGCAGAATAACAAACATTATATATTTTTGCCTGCCTTGCGGCTTGTTTCACCGATGTAACCACTCCCATAGGTGCTTTCTTGTCGGCATAAATGGCTATCATGAGCTTCTGCTTGTCTTCGGGTGCTATCTCTGCCTTGGCTTTGATCAGATAGTCCACCACCTCGTCTAATGCCACCACCTTGTCTGCCACCTGCACACACACGGGCTGTCCCACGGCCTTGCCATCTGCAGTAGTCTTGCTACCTATATATACATGTATCGTTGCCGACTTCTTCTTCACCTTCGACAGTTCGGTGCCTTGTGGTGTTTGATATCTCACCTTCATCACGTCGGTACGCATGTGGGTAACTATCATGAAGAAAAACAATACCGTGAATATCAAGTCAGGCAACGATGCCGTGTTTAGTCCAGGCATCTCTCTCTTGCTGCGTCTTATCATGCTCATTTCTCACCTCCTTGTGCCTCAGCCACCATATTATATTGTTCGCTTATACGCTGTGGGCACATATTCTTCACCACCTCTCGTTCCTTGGCTGAGAGCTTTGAGTATGGCTTCGAATATTTCTTCAGCGCTATGCCGTTGCGTATATCGGCATAGGCAGCAACAATCTCGTTTTGTATTTTGAAGTAGGTGTCGTACGACGACATAGGCTGCGCATTGATAGTGATAAGATGCGATTTGCCCACACGTGCCACAAAGTCGCGCACTTGCTTTCTCAGAGTTTTCATCTCTAATGGCTTCCCGTCTACAAATGCTGAGTCGGCATCCGTGATGGTGATAGCCATAAGCTTATCTTTGTCGATATTGGTTTCTTGTTGTTGCTGCTGATTGTCTACAGGAGGAAGCACACGACGCAAACCCTTGTCAAGATCCATAGAGGTTGTGACAAGGAAGAATATCAGCAGCATAAACGATATGTCGGCTGTTGATGTGGTGTTTAGACTTGGCACCAAGCGTCGCTTATTGCGTTTTATCATCTTCTCCTACTATTTTTTATTGTAAACACTATTATTGCCACTACGGCAACAACCACAAGCGCCAACGAACTGTTGACAAACATATCTGCCACATGCAGCCACCATTTGTCGGCATATTCCTCGCCATTCACCATCATGGCGTCTGACGATCCTAAAGCCAATGTCACCAGCAAGAGTATCGCTGTCAGTCCTGCCACACCATAGGTAATCTTCTTCACCGGTATGTTGTTCACGGTTCGCTCGCCCTTGCCTCTCGTAGATAGTGCTCGCGCCATCGACCATACGGTTGTTCCTATCGCCAGCAGCACCACCAGCACCATAAACACCAATAGCACATTGGTGAACAATGGTGCCACAAAGTTGGAATCTTCGGCATAAGGGGTGTCATAGCCAACAAACCAAAACAGCATAAACACCACCATTGTCAATACCGACAATGCCACAAACATTCTACGACTCGGAGCGTTGCCCGAAGGTAGTTTCAGATTGTGAATATTTATCTTTTTCAACACTTTTAGTCGTTCTTATATTTTGCTATTGAGTCAAGGAGTGTTATCGCACTCTCTTCCATCTGACTTGTCAAATGTTCTATTTTTGAGAGTATATAGTTGTAGAACAGCTGCAACACCACAGCCACGATGATACCAAAGATGGTGGTGATAAGTGCCACTTTCATACCCGATGCCACGATGGCAGGACTGATGTCGGCTGCCTGCTGCATATTGTCGAAAGCCATCACCATACCTATCACCGTTCCCAAGAATCCTAATGATGGTGCCATAGTGATAAACAATGTTATCCACGAGCATCCCTTCTCCAAGTTGGCTGCTTGCACAGAACCATAGCTCGATATCGAGCGCTCGATATTGTCCAAACTCTCGTTTATTCTCACCAGTCCCTGATAGCATATCGAGGCTACCGGACCACGGGTGTCGCGGCACAACTCTTTGGCTCCTTCTATATCCTTGGCCTGTATCTTGCTGTCTACATCTGCCATAAACTTCTTGGCATTTATCTCCGACAAACTAAGATATATTATTCTCTCTATGCAGAAAGCCAAGCCCAATACCAACGCCAATGCCACGAGCGACATAAAGCCTGCGTTGCCCTCAATAAACTTTCGTTTCAAGGCATGCTGCATTCCGCCATCTTCTTCTGCCGTCATGCTCTCGTCGCTATTGTCCATATAGCTGTCA
>HF994195.1:34720-37149 GCA_000436915.1 Prevotella sp. CAG:1092
GCCATTGTCGGTATGCCATACAGCCACCATGCCCAAAAACATCATCAATAAGATAATCTTCTTCATCACTTTTCCTTCTATGTGTGTATATATATTCTTTTACTTTTTTACCCTTTTACCTTTTTTACCCTTTTACCTTTTTACTTTTTTACCTTTTCACCCTTTCACCTTCATCACTCTCAATGCAGTAGCCGTGGTTGTTGCAGCCACTTCTTCAGCTGTCACACCATAGCTCTCAGCCAATTGTTGGCATATCAGCGGCACATACGAACTCTCATTGCGTTTACCACGATTAGGCACAGGTGCCATATATGGGCAGTCGGTTTCAAGCACTATCCTGTCTAAAGGCACTACTGCAGGTAAATCTTCGCGCAGATGGCTACTCTTGAATGTCAACACGCCACCTATGCCAAGCACAAAACCGTCGAAAGCCAATAGTTCTGCAGCCTCTTTCTGGTTGCCGGTGAAACAATGAAACACACCTCCACATAGTTTGTCGGCATACTTTCGCAATATTGCCACCATCTCGTTTTGTGCCTTTCGGCAATGAATCATTAGTGGCAACTGGCATTCCACAGCCCATTTCACCTGAGCCTCGAAAGCCTCAAGCTGTTGCTGCTGGTATTCGCGCGACCAATAGAAGTCTAAGCCCACCTCGCCAATGGCGATATATTCTTCTGTCATCATCGCCTTCATCTTGTCTATCACCTCCAGATAGTCGTCCTTCACATCCTCAGGATGAAGTCCTATCATCGGATAAGCATAGCCAGGATATTTATGGCAAACAGCCATGAGGTTGTCCATACCCTGAAGGTTGATGGCTGGCACAAAGATTTTTCCTATGCCTGCAGCCTTAGCTCGTTCTATCACCTCAGGCAAATCGTCCTTAAACTCCTCGCCATCTATATGTGCATGTGTATCTATTAGCATCTCCATTATTTCACTCTGTGCATCATCTTGTCAGCATAAGCAAATAGTTCTGCCTTGCGCTCAGCAGGAGCGTTCACGGCATCCAGATACTTACGACTCTGCTCAAAATAATATTCTATCTTCTTTTGTGCCAACTTGTCTATACCTATCTTATTATATAGGGCTGTCACGGCAGCTATCTTCTCCTTGGCGTCAAACTCCTTGGCAGTAGTCCATTTTGTGAGTTCTTCGCGCTGCTCGTCGGTAGCAAGGTTGAAAGCGTTTATCAGCATATATGTCTTTTTGTTCGACACTATGTCGCCTCCTATCGCCTTTCCAAACACCTTTGTATCGCCATATACATCCAGGAAGTCGTCTTGCAACTGGAATGCCAAGCCTATCTGCTCACCAAACTTATATAGGTTTTCGGCATCTTCGGCTGAGGCATCTGCAAGCAATGCTCCCATCTTCAGGGCGCAAGCCAACAACACGCTGGTCTTCAAGCGTATCATCTCTATATATTCGTCTTCCGAAACATCGTTGCGGTGTTCAAATTCCATATCATACTGCTGTCCCTCGCCAATCTCGAGTGCAGTCTCGGTAAATAGCGCCATCACAGCAGGCAACTTCTCTGGGCTGCATTGTGCCATACGCTCATAAGCGAGCACCAACATCGAGTCGCCCGACAGTATAGCGGTATTAGCATCCCATTTGCGGTGTACAGTCTGCTGTCCACGACGCAAATCGGCATTATCCATCAGGTCGTCGTGCAGCAGGGTGTAGTTATGATAGGTCTCCAAACCGCATGCCTGCATCAATATGCTTTCGGGATTATCTTTAAAAATGTTATATCCCAAGAGCATCAGCACAGGGCGGATACGCTTTCCTCCTATAGAAAGAACATACTTCACTGGCTCATAGAGCGATGCTGGCTTACGATCGTAAGGTAGATTCTCAAGGAAAGAATTCACCAACTTCAAAATTTCTTCTGACTTCATATCTATTTATATTTTCTTAGATAATAGGTATTGCTTATATTTTAAAAACAATAGGTATCGCAAACATAGTGCGACATGGCTTAGCATTCGATATGCCTGGCTTCCAATGTGGCATCATCTTCACCACTCTCAGCGCCTCGTTGTCGAGTATCGGGTTTACCGATCTCTGTATCTTTGGCGAGGCTATGCTTCCGTCTTTGTTTATTATAAACGACACCACAACCTTGCCTTCTATCCTACCACGGCGTGCAGCCTCGGGATATTTCAGGTTTGCCGTGAGCCATTTCATAAACTCCACTATGCCACCCGGAAACTCCGGAATCTTCTCTACCGTCGTCAACACCAGCGAGTCGCCAAGGCTGGCAGGTGTCTGTGGCAGCGCCTCGGTCACATGTGCGTCTTCTGCCTGTCCCTCGCCATTGCCCACCAACAGTTCGCTTGTCTGAGCAGCTATCTTCTCGGTATTGTCGTCGGCATTGTCCACCGCCTTCACCTTCTCCGTTATCGACTTCGATACTGCAC
>HF994195.1:37176-39582 GCA_000436915.1 Prevotella sp. CAG:1092
CTCGTTGCCGACATCATCTCCGAACGGTCCATGGCTGGCGCAAGTTCCATGTCTTGTGCCATATCGTCCATAGCTTCTTGCATGTCGCCACTATCGTCGGCGGGTGTGGAATATTCCAAGCATGCAAGCACCAACGACAATGCCACCATCAAGCCCAACAGGAATGCTATCGGGCGATATTTTTCAATGTCTGCTTTATTACTTTTCTTAATTTCCACACTAAAATTGATTCTTTTACGTTATACTATCGCAATTCTAACGCAAAAGTACTCCATATATTTGAAAAAAAGGAGTAACTTTGCCGATAATTTACAAAAAATCAATGAAAAGAGCATTTTCAGCATTCACATTAACGTTTATTGTCTCAACTGCCGTGGCGCAGGTGAGTCAGAATGCTTATAATTTTCTTCGTCTGCCTGTTAGCGCACATGCTGCCGCATTAGGTGGCGACAATATCACCATCATCGACGACGACGCATCATTGATGTTCCATAATCCTGCCCTTCTCTCGTCTGTTGCCACCAAGACCGTGGGACTCAACTACATGAATTATATGTCGGGCTCTTCCACAGCCAGTGCTTCATACAATCAGGCTGTCAACGACCGTGGCTCTTGGGCTGTTTCCGGGCAGTACGTCAACTATGGCAAAATGAAGGAGATGGACGAAAACAACATCCAGCTTGGTGAGTTCTCTGCCAAAGATATTGCTCTCACGGGATATTTCTCCTATATGCTCACCGACCATATAGCTGGTGGTGTGGCAGCACGATTCATCACTTCCTACATCGGCGACTATAATTCCGTAGCCATGGGTGTAGACCTTGGCATCAACTATTTCGACTCCGAGAATGGATGGTCCATATCTGCAGTTGCCAAAAATCTTGGCGGACAGCTCAAAGCCTACAACGACGACTACGAGAAAATGCCTCTCGACTTGCAGCTTGGTGTCACCAAGCGTCTCGTCAACACTCCGTTGCAGTTTTCTGCCACCCTCGTAGACCTCAACCATACCGACTACAAATTCATCAACCATTGGGTGATGGGTGCCGAAATATTGCTGTCGCAAACCATGTGGGTTGGAGCAGGCTACAACTTCCGTCGTGCCAACGAAATGAAAATTATCAATGGCGAAGAGGAGAGCAGCCACGGCGCAGGCCTATCATTAGGCGGTGGAATCAATCTCGACCGCTTTAGCCTAAACATCGCCTACGGCAAATATCACGTATCAAGTTCATCGATAATACTTAACTTAGCATATAAACTATGAAAAAGATTACCATAGCCATCGATGGCTATTCATCATGTGGAAAAAGCACCATGGCGAAGCAGCTTGCTCGCAAATTGGGCTACATCTATGTAGACACAGGTGCCATGTATCGCTCAGTCACTCTCTATGCTCTTCGCAATGGCATCTTCAATGCCGACGGCAGCATCGACACCGAGCGCCTACAGGCTGAAATGCCTAATATCCACATCTCGTTCCAGCTCAATGCCACCACAGGCACTCCTGATACCTATCTCAATGGCGAACTTGTGGAAAAAGAAATCCGCTCGCTCCAGGTCAGCAACCATGTCAGCCCTATCGCAGCCCTGCCTTTCGTTCGCGAAGCTCTCGTAGCCTTGCAGCGCCAGATGGGTGCAGCCAAGGGAGTTGTCATGGATGGTCGCGACATCGGCACAACGGTATTCCCTGATGCCGAGCTCAAAGTTTTCGTCACCGCAAGTGCAGCCGTCAGAGCGCAGCGTCGCTACGACGAACTTCAAGCCAAGGGCATGCCTGCTAAGCTCGAAGATATACTAAAGAATGTAGAAGAGCGCGACTATATCGACACCCATCGTGAGGTTAGCCCTCTGCGCAAAGCCGACGATGCCGTAGAGCTCGACAATAGCCACATGACAATCCCAGAGCAAGACAAATGGCTCATGGATATCGTCACAGAAAGATGCTGCGGAGAATAAGTTTGTGTCACATTTTCTAAGCAAATCACATCAAAATCACATGTTATACATATAAAAACATGTTTTTTACCGATAAAATATAAGATTTTGCTGAAATAATTTCTTAAATTGTAAGATTTACAATATCTTTGTAGCAGAAAATAATTAAAGCGCAAACAAAACACCATAAATATATAAATACGCATTTGCAAAAAGGACACATAGATTATAAATTTTGAGTTAATTACTGTTTTTTAGCGAAAACGCCACGTCGTGAGACGTGGCGTTTTCTTTTTATCAAGCTTCTGTAGCAGATTTTCCTAATAAACGCAAGAAAAACACAACATTAAAGCTAAATTATATTATTATAGGTATACCAATTTAGTAAGCAGCTATCGTTCAGCAACTTAACAGACTTCTCTCGTTATCGAAACTATACAGGGCAGACGCATTAAATTGCGCTGCCCT